>NZ_JBWKZU010000030.1:0-68535 GCF_059424825.1 Acidovorax sp. GW101-11A03
GGCCGACTGTAGACGAAAGCGGTCACATGCTCGCGCTCGCTTGGCAGGCGGGCCTCGACTGCGGCCGCCGCCAGAACGGGGGCGCGCAGGCACTCCGCGTCCAGGCCGTCCGGGAAGGTGGGGTTCAGCGCGCTCGATACGTAATCGAACCCGCCCACCATGGCTACGCGGACCACGCGGTCGATCACCACAGGGTCGGTCAGGGGGCAGTCGCCAGTGAGCCGCACGACCCATTCGGGGCCGAACGGCCGCGCGGCGCCAGCGAAACGGTCCAGTACATCGTCCATGCTGCCGCGGTGCACGTCCACGCCCAATTCCCGGCAGAGTTGTTCGATCGGGTCGTCGCTGGCGTCGGTGCTCGTGGCGACCACGAGGTGCGAAACTGCCTTGCAGCGCCGTACGCGCTCCGTCTGGTGCGCGAGGAGCGGCTTGCCGCAGGTGCGCAGCAGCACCTTCCCCGGTAGGCGGCTGGAGCTCATACGGGCCTGCAGGATGGCGAGGACGGGTGTATCGCTCATGGCTTACCCCAGCGGCGCGGGTCCACCCAGCGCGGATCGTTGTCGGCCCATTCGCCCCAATCGAGCACGGGCGCTGTGGCGAACGCCTGGGCGATCTGCCGCAACTCCTGCGCGTTGGTGACGCCGATGACGGCCACGCCGAGCGAGGGGCTGGAGCGGAAGAAGCTCACGCAGGCCTGCACCGGCGTGAGGCCGTGGCCACCCGCCCAGGCCTGCAGCCGCCGCACCCATTCGCCGCGGCCGGGGAAGCGGCTTTCCGCGAACTCCGGCGCGGCAAGGAGCAGGCCTTGCAGGAAGAGCGAACGGGCATGAACTTCGACGCCCATCCGGCGCAGCGTTTCGGCCGTGGCGCCGCGGACCAGCCGCTGGTCGGCGATGCTAGCGGGCAGCTGCACGATATCGAAGGGACGCGCCCGGCCGCCGTAGCGCGAGAAGAGCGCGTCGACCTGCGCATCGTCGTAGACCGAGACGCCGATGCGCGGGCCGACGCTTTCTTCCCGCAGAGAGAGCAGCCAGTCGTGCAGCCGCTCGCTACCGGGTACGAGGAGGTCGTCCGCGTGGTGCACGAGGAGGGCGTGGGGCTGACCGGGCGAAACGCCTAGCCGCGATCGGGAAGCCGCCCATGCGGCCTGGAACGGCGCGAGGTCGTGCGCGGCGAAGTTCTCCTTGTTGGCGGCGGGGGTCTTCGTGATGATCTCCCAGGACGAGCCCGTCTGGCCGCGCAGCAGCGCGCCGAGGCGTTCCTCACTGTCTCCGTAGCCGCCGGCGGTGTCCAGGAGCGCCCAGCCGTGCGCCGCGGCCGCGCGTAGCACTTCGCGCGCGGCGTCGTCGCCTAGCCGGCCGCCGGCGTTGGTGATCCCGTAGTCGAACCCGAATTGCGCCGTTCCCAGTGCGATCCGCTGGGGTGGTGCGGCGGTCATTGCGGCGCCACCGCCGCCAGGACGGTATCAATCACGGTGGCCAGCTGCTCCGGCGTGATGGCTGCGTACATGGGTAGCGAAATGGCTTCGCGGTAGTACGCCTCGGCCTGCGGGAAGTCGCCCCAGCCGAAGCCGAGCGCCTGGTAGTAGGGCTGCGTGTGGATCGGGATGTAGTGCACGTTCACGCCCAGGCCCGCCGCCCGCAGGCGCGCGAACACGGCGTCGCGGCCACCGGCGAGCGAAGCGGGAACGCGCACGGGATAGAGGTGCATGGCCGACCGGCAGTCCACGTCGGGCGGTGGCAGGCCGAGGCCGCTCGCGGCGAGAGCGGTGTCGTAGAAGCGGCGGACCTCGTGGCGGCGCTCGACAAAACCGGCGATGCGGCGCAGCTGGCTGCGGCCGAGGGCTGCCTGTAGGTCGGTGATGCGGTAGTTGAAGCCGAGACCAATCTGCTGGTAGTACCAGGGGCCGTCGGGGGCGTGCGTCATCTCCGTGGGGTCGCGCGTAATGCCGTGCGTGCGGAAGAGCTGCATGCGCCGTGCGAGCGCCGCGCTGTGGGTCACCGCCATGCCGCCTTCGCCGCTTGTGATGATCTTGACCGGGTGGAAGCTGAAGACTGTGATGTCCGCCAGCCCGTGGCCGCCCACCGGAGTGCCCCCGAACGTGCCCCCAATAGCATGCGACGCGTCCTCGACGATCGCGAAGCCGTATTCGTTGGCCAGCGCCCGGATCTCGCGCATGCGGCAGGAGCGGCCGGCGAAATCGACGGGGATCACGACTTTCGGCAGCCGACCCTCAGTGCGCGCACTGGCGAGCCGCGCGGCAAGATCGGTCGTGTCCATGTTGAGGTCATCGTCGATGTCGACGAAGTCGACGTCGGCACCGCAGTAGCGAGCGCAGTTCGCCGAGGCAGCGAAGCTGTTGGGGCTGGTCCAGACGATGTCGCCGGGTCCGACGCCGAGCGCCGCGCAGGCCATGTGCAGCGCGGAGGTGGCGCTATTGACGGCGATGGCGTGGGGGACTCCGCAAAACGCCGCAGTCTCCCGCTCGAAGCCCTCGATCTCTGGCCCCTGCGTCAGGTAGTCCGAGCGGAGCACTTGCACGACGGCTTCGATGTCTTCGCCGCTGATGTCCTGACGGCCGTAGGGAATCATGCTCAATGCCCTGAGTCGCTTTCCATCGCCTGCGCGTTGAACGCGCGGATCTCGGGGACCGAGAGGAAATGAGTGTTACTGCCGGAATGGTATTCGAAACCCTGTTTGACCGGCGTTCCCCTGGCGCCCTGCGCGTCAGTGACGTAGTCGAGCGCCTCGCCGTAAAACTTGATCGTAGGGCGAATTACGTAGTGGTCCGTGAATTCCAGCGTGAGGTGCGAATCGTCGGCGGGGCACATGATCTCGTGCAGTTTCTCGCCAGGGCGTATGCCGATCTCGTGCTGCGCGACGCCGGGGGCCATCGCCTCGGCGAGGTCAATCATGCGGATGGAGGGGATTTTTGGCACGAAAATTTCACCGCCGTGCATTCGTGTGAACTTGTCCAGCACGAAATGGACGCCCTGCTGTAGGCTGATCCAGAAACGAGTCATGCGGGTGTCGGTGATCGGGAGGCTGGAAGCGCCCTCGGCCAGGAGCTTCTCGAAAAAAGGGACTACGGAACCGCGCGAGCCGACCACGTTGCCGTAGCGCACCACAGCAAAGCGCGAGCGGCCGCTACCCACCAAGTTGTTGGCCGCAACAAAGAGCTTGTCGGACACCAGCTTTGTGGCCCCATAGAGATTGATCGGGTTGGCTGCCTTGTCGGTAGAGAGGGCGATGACCTTTTCGACATTGTTCGCTATCGCGGCGCGGATCACGTTTTCGGCGCCATGGATGTTGGTTTTGATGCACTCCATGGGGTTGTATTCTGCGGCGGGCACCTGTTTGAGCGCTGCGGCATGAATGACGTAGTCGATGCCTTTCATTGCCTGGGAGAGGCGCTCGTAGTCACGCACGTCGCCGAGGAAGTAGCGCATGCAGGGGGCGCTGAAGCGCTGCGCCATCTCGTACTGTTTTAACTCGTCGCGCGAAAAAACGACGATACGTCCTGGTTTGTTGTTCTTCAACAAAGTTTCGACATATTTTCTGCCGAACGACCCGGTACCTCCGGTGATTAGTATAGATTTTCCGCTAAACATGTTGTGAGGGAGGCCTGTCTCGGATTCGTCGTGCACTGGGTATCTGGTATCTTTGCCAGATAATAGTCGATGTCAACAGGTCGGTGGATCTTGGCGCCTGATTCCAATATCTTCATCTCCCTACACCCTTGTGCAGCTAAAGCAATCACGTCTCGCCCGTTTTCTGAGCGGTCCAAATCCTGTGCAGGTCAGCGTAGATGTCGTTCTTGTCATGGCCGCTTGGTGGATGGCCTTTCTTCTGCGCTACAACTTTGACATTCCATGGGAAGTCTTGCCACTCGTGGCTCGTACGTCTGGGATTGCTACGGCCTGCTTTGTCTTCGGACTGGCCTTGCGCCGTGTCTACCGGCAGGTGTGGCGATTCACGGGGTTGCCGGAATTGCGTCAGCTCGGTGCGGGTGTGTTGTTAGGGGCGCTTTTCACGGTCGCTGCGATTACGATGCTGCGCTACTCTGCCGTGCCGCGCTCGGTGCTTGTAATGCATCCCGTTCTTGCATTGACCTTGCTCGGTGCTTTGCGCGCAGGGTGGCGCATGCTGGCTGAGCGCCAACGTACGCTGGCGCTGGCAGGTACCCCTCTGCTCATTGTGGGCTCGCTCCAGGATGCTTCCGACGCGCTGCGCACCCTTGGTGTACTCAATCAATGGACTCCGGTTGGCATCCTGTCACCGGTGCCCACTGAAGTGGGGCGTTCAATCCAGAACGTGCCGGTGCTCGGGGGGCCTGAGAGCATTGCCCGTCTGGCTGGCGCCACAGGTGCGAATACGGTGCTGATGGCATGTCCTCCAGGTTCGCAGGCGAGGCGCGATGTCTTGCAGCATTCCGCTGGTGTCGGTCTTGTGCTGCTTGCGATGCCCCGCCCCGATGAGTGGATGCGCCCGTCGGTTGGGCTGCGCCGCGTTGAACTGGAGGACTTGCTTGGGCGTGATGCGGTGGCGCTTGACGTTGAGGGACTGGCGGATCTACTTTCGGGTCAGACGGTTTTGGTCACAGGGGCAGGCGGCTCCATTGGGGCAGAACTGTGTCGGCAGATCGCGCGCTTTGGTGTCGCGCGCCTCATTTGTGTTGATATCTCCGAGTTTTCTATCTATCGCCTGGAGCAGGAGTTGCGCGAGGCGCACCCGCAGATGCTGTGTATGTACTACACCGCCAACGTGCGTGAAGTAGAGCGCTTGCATGCTATCGCACGCCTTCATCGGCCAATGGCGATGTTCCATGCGGCCGCCTACAAGCATGTTCCTCTGATGGAGTCGCTAAATGAAATCGAGGCGTTGCGTACAAACGTTTTGGGCACAATGAATGCTGCGCATGTGGCGGGTTTGGTTGGGGCTGCGCGTTTCGTTCTGATTTCCACGGATAAGGCAGTCAATCCGACCAATGTGATGGGCGCGAGCAAGAGGCTTGCAGAGCGGGTGATGCAGGCTGTGGCCTCCGAATACCTTGGCACAAGCTTTGTTGCAGTGCGATTTGGGAATGTTTTGGGCTCAAGTGGGTCGGTTGTTCCTTTGTTTACTGAGCAGATCGCACGAGGCGGTCCGCTGACGGTGACCCATCCGGACATTGTTCGTTATTTCATGACGATTCCTGAGGCTGCTCAACTGGTCTTGCAGGCTGGCCTGATGGGTAAGTCGGGGCAAATATTTGTTTTGGATATGGGGGAACCGATCAAAATTGTGGAGTTGGCCAAGATCCTAATTCGTTTGTCTGGTAAGGCAGAGCACGAAATACCAATTGTTTTCACGGGTCTGAGACCGGGTGAAAAACTCTATGAAGAACTGCTGGCCAATGGGGAGACTACAGAGCCCACGCCTCATCCCAAACTGCACGTTGCCAAAACCGATGCTATGGGTGGTGTTGACCCGGAGGCTGTGCGTCGGAGTATTGGGGATCTGGGCGTTGAGCCTTCAGCGCCCGAACTTCGTTCTTGGTTGCGGACTCAAGTGCCCGAATACACTGCTCGTTAAGTTGTGGTGATTCGGTGTCTACTGCGCAATCCCCGTCCTCTCCAACACATCCCCCACCAGCTCCAACCGCACCAGAGGGTTATCAAGCTCCATCAAGCGCTGCTTGAGCTCCAGCGGCACGGGCAACAGCTCGCACCACCGGTTGGACACCCAGCCGCAATCGTCCAGTTGCGCTTCGGTGGGCGTGATGGCGTTGGGGGTTTCGGGGTCGCGTTGTCGGAGTGTGTGCAGCACCTGCGCCAGTGCGGTGGCCGCCTTCTTGAGGTCGCCTGGGACGGGTACCGGGAGGTCGGGGTCTACGTGATCCACATCGGCGGTCCACAGGCCGTGGGGCAGGTGATGGCGCTGGGTGATGCGAAAACGTTGGCTGGCGCGGCACAGCAGGGTGATCAGGCCTGGCTGGGGGTAATCCAGCTGTTCGATGATCGCCAGGGTGCCTACATCGTTGAAGCGCTCTTCGGGTGCGCCCGCCTGGCGCACTTCGTGGCCGTGGGTGAGGGAGACCACGCCAAACGGCGCACCTGCCTGGTGGCATTTGCGCACCATGTCCAGGTAGCGCACCTCGAACACGCGCAGCGCCAGCACGCCACCGGGGAACAGCACGGAGTTCAGCGGGAAAAGGGGCAGGGACGACAGTGTGAGGGCTTGGGACATGAGCGGGGTGAGGCGCCTTGGCCCGCTATCATCCCACGGCGCAACCCGCTTTCAGTCCCGCCCTTGTTTTTTGTTCCCTCCGCCCCTTTTCCACCCATGCTCTTTCAGATTGCTTCTTTCCTGCTCGACGTTGTTGGTGGCTTGCTCACGGGGGCTTGCCTGTTGCGGCTGTACATGCAGTGGCAGCGTGTTCCGTTCGCCAACCCGGTCGGGGGGCTGGTGTTTGCCCTCACCGATTGGCTGATCATGCCGCTGCGCCGGGTGATTCCGCCTGTGGGGCGCTGGGATGTGTCGAGCCTGGTGGCTGCGGCATTGCTGCAGCTGGTGCAGTACTCCCTGCTGACTTTGTTGCTTGGGGCTGCTTCTGCATGGGCCTGGCTGCCGTGGCTGGCCCTGTTTGGCCTGGCGCGGGTGGCGGTTTCGGGGCTGATCGGCCTTTTGATTGTCTACGCCGTGATGTCCTGGGTGCAGGCGCGTTCACCGCTGTCCGATGTGATTGCCCGGTTGTGCGAACCGGTCCTGCGGCCGTTTCGCCGGATCATCCCGCTGGTGGGGGGTATCGACCTGTCGCCCCTGGCCGTGCTGGTGTTGCTGCAGGTGGTCATGATTGTGCTGGGCCATTTACAGGCCAGCGTCATGCGTTGAGCCGGAAGAGCTACTTAAAAACGGCCCCTGCGCGCAATGGGTAAGCCTGAGTAGCTATCAAAAAAAGAGCGGCCGCGCCAGATAGGCGGGGCCGCTCACTCTGCATCTGCGGGCTTTTAGTTACATCACTGCATCCGCCGGCAGCCGCTGCAGCATGGCCAAGCTGCTGGCCACGGTGTTGCGCAGTTCGCGGCGGTCGCAAATGAAGTCCACGGCGCCCTTGGTCTGCAGGAATTCGGCGCGCTGGAAGCCCTCGGGCAGCGTCACGCGCACAGTCGATTCGATCACGCGCGGACCGGCAAAGCCGATCAGGGCCTTGGGCTCGGCGATCACGATGTCGCCGACGAAGGCAAAACCAGCAGAGACGCCGCCCATGGTCGGGTCGGTCAGCACGCTGACATAGGGCAGGCCCTTCTTGGCCAGGCGGGTGAGAGCGGCATTGGTCTTGGCCATCTGCATGAGCGACAGCAGGCCTTCCTGCATGCGCGCGCCGCCGGTGGCGGTGAAGCAGATGAAAGGCACCTTCTGCTCGATGGCGGTTTCCACGCCACGCACGAAGCGCTCGCCCACCACGGAGCCCATGGAGCCGCCCATGAAATCAAACTCGAAGCAGGCCGCCACCACGTTGATACTCTTGACCGCGCCACCCATGACGATGAGCGCATCGGTCTCGCCAGTGTTCTCCAGGGCTTCCTTCAGGCGCTCGGGGTACTTGCGGCTGTCCTTGAACTTGAGGGCGTCGACCGGCAGCACTTCCTGGCCGATCTCGTAGCGGCCTTCCGCATCGAGGAAGGCGTCCAGGCGCGCACGGGCACCAATGCGGTGGTGGTGGCTGCAGTGGGGGCAGACGTTCTGGTTGTGCTCCAGGTCGGCCTTGTAGAGCACCGTCTCGCAGCTTGGGCACTTGATCCACAGGCCCTCTGGCACCTGGCGGCGCTCGGTGGGGTCGGTTTGCTGGATCTTGGAGGGCAGAAGTTTTTCGAGCCAGGACATGGTGTTCTCCTCTTCGGTGGCTCGGCCTGTGGGGGCGCTTGAAGCGCCAGGGGCAGGCCGGGTGGAATCTGTGGCGCGCCGCACCGGGTGGGGTGCGGGCGCGCCGGGCTGCATTATGCGTCCAGGTGTCTAGGCGTCCAAAGCCTTGCGAATGCCGCGCAGGAAGTCGATGGTCAGGGGCACCACCTTGGCATGCTCCTGGTCTTCGATCAGCTGGATGATGCGGCTGCCGATGACCACGGCATCCGCCACCTTGCCGATCGCCTGGGCCGTGGCTGCGTCGCGGATACCAAAACCCACGCCCACGGGGATGGTCACATGCTGGCGAATACGGGGCAGCATCTGCTCCACGGCCGAGGTGTCGAGTGCGCCCGAGCCGGTCACGCCCTTGAGCGACACGTAGTACACATAGCCGCTGGCCACGCGCGCCACCTGGGCCATGCGCTCATCCGTGCTAGTGGGCGCCAGCAGGAAGATCAGGTCCATGTTGTGCGCACGCAGGCTGGCGGCAAACTGCTCGCACTCCTCCGGCGGGTAGTCCACGATGAGCACGCCATCAACCCCGGCTTCGGCGCTGTCGCGCACGAAGGCGCCCTCACCATGGACTTGGTCATAGCGCTCCACCGGGTTCGCGTAGCCCATCAGCACCACGGGGGTGGTGGTGTTGCGCTTGCGGAACTCGCGCACGTGGTCGAGCACCTGCACCATGCCCACCCCCAGACTCAGGGCCTTTTCGCCGGCCTTCTGGATCACGGGGCCGTCGGCCATGGGGTCGGAAAACGGCACGCCCAGCTCGATCACATCGGCGCCAGCTTCGACCATGCCGTGCATGAGGGCGGGTGTGATGTCGGCAAACGGGAAGCCTGCGGTGACGTAGGGAATCAGTGCCTTGCGGCCCTGGGCTTTCAGCTGTTCGAAAGTGGTCTGGATGCGGCTCATGGCTTGGCGTCTCCTGGGGCACCCTTGACGGTCAGGCCGCGCATGGAGGGACGGTCGTAGAAATCTTCACCCGACAAATCGGCGACGGTGCCGATGTCCTTGTCGCCCCGCCCCGAGAGGTTGACCAGGATGGACTGGTCGGGTCGCATGGTGGGCGCGAGCTTCAAGGCGTGGGCAAAGGCGTGGCTCGATTCGAGCGCCGGAATGATGCCTTCGGTGCGGCACAGGTGGTGGAAGGCTGCAAGCGCTTCCTTGTCGGTGATGCCCACGTACTCGGCGCGGCCGATCTCTTGCAGCCAGGCATGTTCGGGACCCACGCCGGGGTAGTCCAGGCCCGCGCTGATGCTGTGCGTTTCCGTGATCTGGCCGTTGGCGTCCTGCAGGATGAAGGTGCGGTTGCCGTGCAGCACGCCGGAGCTGCCGCGTTGCAGCGATGCCGAGTGCTTGCCACTGTCCAGCCCCTCGCCAGCGGCCTCCACGCCGATCAGGCGCGTTTTCTCGAACGGGATGTAGGGGTGGAAGATGCCCATGGCGTTGCTGCCGCCGCCCACGCAGGCGATCACGGCATCGGGCTGCTCGGCGGCGATCTTCTGCTCGGCCAGCATGGCGGGCATTTGTTCGATGGACTCCTTGCCGATCACACTCTGGAAGTCTCGCACCATCATCGGGTAGGGGTGCGGGCCCGCCACGGTGCCGATGATGTAGAAGGTGTTGTCCACATTGGCCACCCAGTCGCGCATGGCCTCGTTGAGCGCGTCTTTCAGCGTCTTGCTGCCCGACTCGACCGGCACCACGGTGGCGCCCAGCAGCTTCATGCGGAAGACGTTGGGGCTCTGGCGCTTGACGTCCTCGGAGCCCATGTAGACCACACATTCGAGGCCATAGCGCGCGCAGATCGTGGCCGTGGCCACGCCGTGCTGCCCAGCGCCGGTCTCGGCGATCACTCGGGGCTTACCCATGCGCTTGGCCAGCATGGCCTGGCCGATCACGTTATTGATCTTGTGGGCGCCGGTGTGGTTGAGGTCTTCGCGCTTGAGATAGATCTGCGCGCCACCCAGCTCGCGGCTGGTGCGGGCAGCATGGTAGACCGGCGAGGGGCGGCCCACGAAGTGCTTGAGTTCGTAAGCGAATTCGGCCAGGAAATCCGGGTCGTTCTGGTAGCGGGCGTAGGCGTCGCGCAGTTCCTGGATCGCGTGGGTGAGGGTTTCGCTGACGAAGCTGCCGCCGTAAGGGCCGAAGTGGCCCGAAGCATCAGGTTGCTGATAGGAATTCATGAGGGTTCTTTGCAAGTTGGGCATCGGCCGCGCGCACGGCGGCGATGAAGCGCTCGATCTTTCCGGCGTCCTTGATGCCCTTCAGGGGCTGACCATCGGGACTGTTTGGGTCCGTGGCCTCGACGCCGGAGCTGACATCAACCGCCAGCGTTTTGCAACGCGGGCGGACTTGCAAAATGCCATCGGTCACGTTTGCAGGCGTGAGTCCACCAGACAAAACGAGGTGAGAGCTGACGCTTGGTGGAAGGAGTGACCAATTGAATGCCTTGCCGCCGCCGCCATAACCGTCGACATGGGCGTCGAGCAGGATGGCCTGGGCGTGAGAATAATCGTTCGCGTATTTTACGAGGTCGAACCGGGCGGCACCATCACCCAGGGGAATGCGTGCTGCCCGCAGGTAGGGCCTGGCGCCCTGGCCGGTGGCTGCAAGGCAGTCCTCGGGCGATTCATCACCATGAAATTGGATGGTTGCGCCCGCTACCAAAGCGCTTGCAGCTATCACATTGGTAGCGGTCTCGTTCACGCAGAGCAGCACCGGGGTCACAAACGGAGGCAGGCGTTTGGCCAACTGGGCTGCGCGTGCCGGAGTGACCGCACGGGGGCTGGGGGCGTAGAGCACAAAGCCGATCGCATCGGCACCTGCGGCCACGGCCGCATCCACGTCCTCCTCGCGGGTCAGGCCGCAGATCTTGATGCGGGTGCGGGCGGGGGGAAGGGGGGCGATGTCTTGTGCTTTCATGGCAGCCAATCATACGCAGCCGTGCGCTGGGGCAGGCCCCAGCGGGCTTCATAGACCGGGCCCTGAAAATACAGCCCGTCGGGCGAAAACGTTGGTGCGGCCGCGTCGCGTGACTGTGCAGCCAGCACCTGGGCCATCCATTCGGGCGGTTGGTCCCCCCGGCCCACGGCAATCAGGCAACCCATGATGTTGCGGATCATGTGGTGCAGAAAAGCGTTGGCTTCGAACTCGAAGCGCCAGTAGCAGGGGCTCCAGCCCAGTTCCGGGTGGGCATGGCTCAGGCCCCGGCGGGTGATGTCGATGCGATGCAGCGTCTTGATGGGCGACTTGGCCTGGCAGGCAGAGGCGCGAAAGGACGTGAAGTCATGCTCGCCCAGCAGAATGTCGGCCGCCTGCCGCATGGCGTTGTGGTCCAGCGGGTGGAACACCCAGCCCACACGCCCGGCATCCACGCTCGGCCGCACAGGCGATTGCAGGAGCACGTAGGCATAACGACGCGCTACGGCGCTGGCGCGGGCGTGGAAATCCGATGGGACGGGTTGTGCCCACTGAACGGCAATGTCGGCCGGGAGAAAGGTGTTGGTGCCCCGCACCCAGGACGATGCAGGCCGCTGAAGCAGAGTGTCAAAGTGCACCACCTGCATCAGCCCATGCACCCCTGCATCGGTGCGGCCAGCGCACAGGGTGCTCACGGGGTGCGTGGCAAAGCGGCCCAGGGCCGCTTCGAGTTTGTCCTGAACCGTGTTGCCCGACAGCTGGCTTTGCCAGCCGCTGTAGGCCTGGCCGTTGTAGCTGACACCCAGTGCCACCCGCGTCATGGGGTGGCCTGGGGACGGGGTGGGTGGGGTTGTGCGTGCCTGAGGGGGCAGCATCAGCCCAGTTCGGCCAGCATGCGCTGGGCGCGGGTCTTGAGGGCGCCGCTGGATTCCGCAACCACCTCTTCAATCAGCGTGCGGGCACCATCGGTGTCGCCAATGGCGTTGAACTCTTCTGCCAGCGCCAGCTTGGTGGCCAAGGGGTCGTCTTGCGCGGCGGCGGAGCCATCGTCCGAGGAATCGGCCACCGGGGCTGGTGCCTTGGCTGCTGGGGCTGCCATGGGCTTGGTGGGCGCATTCAGGTCCAGCGACAGCTCGCCCAGGTCGAATTCCATGGGGCTGGAGTCCTTGGTGTCACCCGTCAGCGGCATGGGTCCGGAAGGGGCCATGCTCAGGTCGTCAGCACTGGGGAAGTCCAGGTCGGCCACCGGAGGGGGCGCCATGGGGCTGGGCGACGTGTCAGGGCTGTTCCATGCGGCGGGAGGCTCTGCGGACGGTGGGGGCAGATCCAATTCAGGGCGCAGGGTGGGGGGCTCGTCCGCGTCCGACGGCGTGTTGCCACGGGCACTGGTGGCAGCGGCAGCCGCCGCAGCAAATCCGCCGGGCGCAGCGGGAGGTGCGTCGGTCAACGCGTCATCGGGCAAGTCCAGGTCGAGATCCAGGTCCAGGTCGGGTGGCAGGGCTGCGGCAGGGCTGCCTGCGCCGGTGAAGGTGCTGGGGAAGCCGCCAGGGGGCAGCGATGGCGACTCGTCTTCACCCATGCCGGGGCGGCCGCCAGGCTGGTACAGCCGGTTGTCGGGCTCCAGGTCGCGGCCCAGTTCGGCGATGCGTGCCCAATCCGGGCCCTCGCCTTGGGTCAGCTTGAAGACCTCGCCGGCCACGGCCTCCAGGGCCTTGCGGTCTTGGCGCTTGGCGTAGATTTCACCCAGCTTGACGTGCACGGAAACACGGCCCGGGTTGTGGCGAACGGCTTCTTTCAGAATTTCTTCGGCCTGCAGGTCGCGGCCATAGGCCAGGTAGACATCGGCCTCGGCCACGGGGTCCACATCGCCGCCGGCGTCCAGCTGGCTCGGCGAGTAGGCCATGGACGAGCCAGTGGTCATATCGCTGTTGGCTGTGTCCACACGCTGGCCACCGCTGGCGCCAAAGAAGGAGTCGGGCTGGATGCGGCTTTCCAGGAAGGAGCTGTCCACGCCGTTGTTCTGGCGGCGACGCTGGACAACGCGGTAGGCGCCATATCCCAGCAGACCTGCCAGCACGATCCCGCCACCGATCGGCAGCAGTGGATCATCCATCAGGCTGGCCAGGAAGCCGGGCTCCTCGACCGGTGCGGGGGCCGGGGCTGGCTTGGGCGCAGGCGCTGGGGCTGGAGCCGGTGCAGGGGCGGATGCTTCGGCTGCAGGTGCCGAGGCGGCCGCTTCTGCAGGAACCGATACTTCTGCAGGTGCGCTGGCTGCGGCTGCAGGCGCCGATGCCGGAGCCTCGGGGGCGGTTGGGGCTGTGGGCGTGGCAGGTACGGCGGGTGCTTGCACAGCCACGCCAGCGGGAGCACTGGCAGCGCCTGCGGCTGCAGGGGCGGCACTGCCACCTGCGGCGGACGAGGCTGCGCCTAGCTTGTTCAGGTCGGTGATGTTCTTGGACAGCTCGGCCATCCGGGTGGCGGCTTCACCCGCCTGCTTGTCCTTGGCGACCTGCTCTTCAGCGGCCTTTTGGCCCTTCACCGAGCCCTTGGAAAGCGTGAGCTTGTCGGGCGCCGCCGTGGCGGGTTTTTTGTCTTCCACCCGGGTTTGCACAGAGCCAGAGGCCGAGCGCTGTGCGGCTGCAACTTCGGTGGACGGGGCTGCGCCAGCAAGCTTGCGGCGGAAATCGTTGAAGTCGCGCGCCTGCGCCGCAAGGATCTGGCGCGCCTCGGGTGCCGTTGTCGACTGGGCTGCGGCCTCGTCGGGCATTTGCAGCACAGCGCCCGCCTTGATCCGATTGACATTGCCCTGGATGAACGCATCGGGGTTGGCGCGCATCATCGCGACCAGCATCTGGTCCAGCGACACGCCTGCGGGCTTGTAGGCATTGGCGATGCGGCCGGCCGTGTCGCCAGCCTGGACGGTGACGCCATCCGTGGGGGCTGGGCGCGGAGGGGCCGCAGGACGGGGCGCAGCCGGTGCGGCAGCGGATTCGGTGGGCCTTGGTGCCGCTGGCGCACGCACGGCAGGCGCGGCTTGCACTGCGGGGGCTGAAATCTGGGGCGAGGCCGTGACCGCAGGCGCAGGGCGGCGCAGGGCCGGTGGGTCGAACAGCATGGTGTAGCTGCGCACCAGGCGGCCGGTGCCCCAATTGGCATCCAGCACCAGGTCCAGGAAGGGCTCGTTCACGGGGCGATCACTGGTCAGGCGCAACACGGCCGTGCCATCGGGGCGGCGCTGCAGCTGGATCTGCAGGTTGTTCATGGCCTGGGTGTATTCCATGCCCTGGGCGCGGAACACTTCGGGGGCGGCTGCCGTGGCGCGCAGCGTGTCGGCTTCGGCCGGGGTGATTTGGGGCAGGTCGATTTCTGCACGCAGGGGTTCGCCCAGGGCGGACTGCACGGTGATACGGCCCAGTGCCAGGGCGGATGCATCGCTGGCGTAAAAACCAGAGCAAGCCACGGCCGCAGCCGCCAGGACAGAGAATTTCCAACGATGCATGTTTGCCAACAACTGATGAGGATTTTGTGCGGCTCGGACGAGCGGTGCTTTTTTTGTCATGGTCTGGTCCCGCCCCGGCGCGTGAAAATATGTAAAAAGCACCATAGCATCAATGTTTTGCACTGACAAGCTGAGGTGGCGCCGAAGCTTTGAGAGGGGTATCGGGGCCCCAACTTGGGGCATCCGGTTGTTGCCAATTGCCAACGTCCCGTAACGGAGTGTGTCTGGTGTCTGGACGTGAAAAAGCGCGCATACGGGGGTATGCGCGCTTTGGGAGGAGGGCCATTGGGCCCTGGAATCAAGCGTCCAGCAGGATGCGCAGCATGCGGCGCAGCGGCTCGGCGGCGCCCCACAGCAGCTGGTCGCCGATGGTGAAGGCGCCCACGTACTCGGGGCCCATGGCCAGCTTGCGGATGCGGCCCACGGGGATGGTCATGGTGCCGGTCACGGCCACGGGTGTCAGGTCCTGGATGGTCGCTTCGCGCGTGTTGGGAACCACCTTCACCCACTCGTTGTCGGCAGCGATCATGGCTTCCAGATCGGCCACGGGCACGTCCTTCTTGAGCTTGAAGGTCAGCGCCTGGCTGTGGCAGCGCATTGCGCCCACGCGCACGCAGAAGCCGTCCACGGGGATGGCGGCAGAGTTGAAGCCTTCGCCCTGGCCCAGGATCTTGTTGGTCTCGGCCATGCCCTTCCATTCTTCCTTGGACATGCCGTTGCCCAGGTCCTTGTCGATCCAGGGGATCAGCGAGCCGCCCAGGGGCACGCCGAAGTTGGCGGTCTCAGCACCGGTCAGGGCACGTTGCTTGGCGATCACCTTGCGGTCGATTTCGAGGATGGCGCTTTTGGGGTCATCCAGCAGGGCGCGGACTTCGGCGTTCAGTGTGCCGTACTGGGTGAGCAGCTCGCGCATGTGCTGGGCACCGCCGCCCGAAGCGGCCTGGTAGGTCTGGGTGCTCATCCATTCGACGAGGCCCGCTTTGTACAGTGCGCCCACGCCCATCAGCATGCAGCTCACGGTGCAGTTGCCGCCGATCCAGTCCTTGCCGCCGTTGGCGAGCGCGTTCTTGATGACGGGCATGTTCACCGGGTCGAGCACGATGACGGCGTTCTTTTCCATGCGCAGGGACGAGGCGGCGTCGATCCAGTGGCCGTTCCAGCCCGCTGCGCGCAGCTTGGGGTACACCTCGTTGGTGTAGTCGCCGCCTTGGGCGGTGATGATGATTTCGCAGCGCTTGAGGGCCTCGATGTTGAACGCGTCCTGCAGAGCAGTCTCGTTCTTGGCCTGGGCAGGGGCCTTGCCGCCTGCATTCGAGGTGGAGAAGAACATGGGCTCGATCAGATCGAAGTCCTTCTCTTGTTCCATGCGGTCCATCAGGACCGAGCCGACCATGCCGCGCCAGCCGACCAACCCTACCAACTTGCTCATTTCAACGCCCCTTTCAGTGTAAGAAACAGTGCCCGACCGGGACTGCTCGCCTGGCTCGTCTGGCCAGGAAGGGCGCACGACGAACCAGGCTGAGTCAGCCCTTAATGGTCGTGGTTTTGGTGGTGATTGCGCGCACGGCCACGCCTGCCAGGGCGGCAGAAGCGGTGTTCAGGGCGAACGGGCGGGCGGCAAACATAGGGCGAGATTGTAGCGGATAAGGCCCCATCACCGTGTTTTGAGCGCTTCTTGCCCAGATTTCCCGGGCCGGGCGATGCTTTCAGGACACAGCGGGATGGGCGCGCCCATAAAAAAGCGCCGCAATGCGGCGCTTTTTGGGGGGGGGCGGGGCAGGCCCGGCAGGCCTGCGTCCACTGCATCATTGTGCGGCCAGTGCCTTCACCACCGCATCGCCCATCTGCGCGGTGCCCACCTTGGTGGTGCCTTCGCTGTAGATGTCGGGCGTGCGCAGGCCCTGCGCCAGCACCTTTTGCACGGCGGCTTCGATGCGCTGGGCGGCGGCTTCCTGGTTCAGGCTGAAGCGCAGCATCATCGCGGCACTCAGGATGGTGGCCAGCGGGTTGGCGATGCCCTTGCCCGCGATGTCGGGAGCGCTGCCGTGGCTGGGCTCGTACAGGCCCTGGTTGCTGCTGTTGAGCGATGCCGAAGGCAGCATGCCGATGGAGCCGGTGAGCATCGAGGCTTCGTCCGACAGGATGTCGCCGAACATGTTGCCAGTCACCACCACGTCAAACGCCTTGGGGGCCTTGACCAGTTGCATGGCCGCGTTGTCCACGTACATGTGCTGCAGCTCGACGTCGGGGTATTCCTTGTGCACGTCGGTGACCACGTCCTTCCAGAACTGGAAGGTTTCCAGCACGTTGGCCTTGTCCACGCTGGTGACCTTCTTGTTGCGCTTGCGGGCGGCCTGGAAGGCGACGTGGGCGATGCGCTCGATCTCGGGGCGGCTGTAGCGCATGGTGTCGAAGGCCTCTTCGGCACCGGGGAAGTGGCCGTCGGTGGCCACGCGGCGGCCGCGCGGCTGGCCGAAGTAGATGTCGCCGGTCAGCTCGCGGATGATGAGGATGTCGAGGCCCGCAATCAGTTCGGGCTTGAGGCTCGAAGCGCCCACCAGCTGTTCGTAGCAGATGGCGGGGCGGAAGTTGGCGAACAGGCCCAGGTTCTTGCGCAGGCCCAGGATGGCCTGCTCGGGGCGCAGGGGGCGGTCGAGCTTGTCGTACTTCCAGTCGCCCACAGCGCCGAACAGCACGGCGTCAGCCGCTTTGGCGAGGTTGAGCGTGGACTCGGGCAGCGGGTGGCCGTGGGCTTCGTAGGCGGCGCCACCGACCAGGGCAGACTCCATTTCGAACTTCAGGTCGAGTGCCTTCAGGACCTTGACGGCCTCGGCGACGATTTCGGTGCCAATGCCGTCACCCGGCAGAACTGCGATTTTCATTGGTTTGCTTCTATTTTGATAGCTGATTGGGCAATCTGGTTGCGCGCAAACGGCCATTTTGATGGGTATTTTTGGGCTCAGGACACCATGGTGTGTGCCAGCCAGGGCTTGGTAGCCAGACGCTGGGCCTCGAATGCCTTGATCTTGTCGGACTGGCGCAGGGTCAGGCCGATGTCGTCAAAGCCGTTGAGCAGGCAGTACTTGCGGAAGGCAATCACATCGAACGGGATTTCTCCGCCCTGCGGCCGCACCACCACTTGGCGCTCCAGGTCGATGGTGAGCTGGTAGCCGGGGAAGGCCGCCACTTCGTCGAACAGCTGGGCCACGGTGGCTTCGGGCAGCACGATGGGCAAGAGGCCGTTCTTGAAGCAGTTGTTGAAGAAGATGTCGGCAAAGCTGGGTGCAATCACGGCGCGAAAGCCGAACTGGTCCAGCGCCCAGGGCGCGTGCTCGCGGCTGGAGCCGCAGCCGAAGTTCTTGCGGGCCAGCAGGATGCTGGCGCCTTGGTAGCGAGGCTGGTTCAGCACGAAGTCGGGGTTGGGCTTGCGCTGGCTTTCGGGGATGCCGGGCTCGCCCTTGTCCAGATAGCGCCACTCGTCAAACAGGTTGGGGCCAAAGCCCGTCTTCTTGATCGATTTGAGGAACTGCTTGGGGATGATGGCGTCGGTATCGACGTTCTCGCGGTCCATCGGGGCCACCAGGCCCTTGTGCACGGTGAATTTCTGCATGGCGTTCTCTGGTCCTACTTGGCGGCCCGCTCGATGGCGCTGCCGGCTTTGCCGATGTCCTGGCCCACGCCCTTGACGGTGTTGCAACCGGCCAGCACGAAGGCGAGGGTCAGTGCGATGAGGGTGACGGTGTTTTTCATGACAAAGCTCCTTCAGGCAAATTGGCGGATGTCCACAAAATGGCCGTGCACGGCGGCGGCGGCGGCCATGGCGGGGCTGACGAGATGGGTGCGGCCACCGGCGCCCTGGCGGCCTTCGAAGTTGCGGTTGCTGGTGGATGCGCAGCGCTCGCCGGGCTCCAGGCGGTCGGCATTCATGGCCAGGCACATGCTGCAGCCGGGTTCGCGCCATTCAAAGCCCGCGGCCTTGAAGATCTGGTCCAGGCCTTCGCGCTCGGCCTGCTCCTTGACCAGGCCCGAGCCGGGCACCACCATGGCCAGCTTCACATTGCTGGCCACCTTGCGGCCCAGGTTCTTCACCACGGCGGCGGCTTCGCGCATGTCTTCGATGCGGCTGTTGGTGCACGAGCCGATGAACACCTTGTCGATGGTGATGTCGTTGATGGGCTTGCCGGGCTGCAAGTCCATGTAGGTCAGCGCGCGCTCGATGGCACCACGCTTGTTGGCGTCTTTTTCCTTGTCGGGGTCCGGCACGCGGGCGTCCACGCCCAGCACCATCTCGGGGCTGGTGCCCCAGGTGACCTGCGGCACGATTTCGGCCGCGTCGAGCTTGACCACGGTGTCGAACTTCGCGTCGGCATCGGAATGCAGCGTCTTCCAGTACGCCACGGCCTGGTCCCATTCCACGCCCGTGGGCGACAGGGGGCGGCCCTTGACGTATTCGATGGTCTTGTCGTCCACCGCCACCAGGCCTGCGCGGGCACCGGCCTCGATGGCCATGTTGCACACGGTCATGCGGCCTTCCATGCTCATGGCGCGGAACACCGAGCCTGCAAACTCAATGGTGTAGCCCGTACCGCCTGCGGTGCCAATCTTGCCGATGATGGCCAGCACCACGTCTTTGGGGGTGACGCCCTTGGCCAGCGTGCCGTCCACCTGCACCAGCATGTTCTTGGCCTTCTTGGCCAGCAGCGTCTGCGTGGCCATGACGTGCTCGACTTCCGACGTGCCGATGCCGTGGGCCAGTGCGCCAAACGCGCCGTGCGTGCTGGTATGGCTGTCGCCGCACACCACCGTCATACCGGGCAGGGTGGCGCCGTTTTCAGGGCCGATCACGTGCACGATGCCCTGGCGCTTGTGCATGAAGGGGAAGAACGCCGCGGGCGAGATCGTCGCCATGTTGTCGTTCAGCGTGGTGATCTGCTCTTTGCTGATTGGGTCGGTGATGCCGTCGTAGCCGTTTTCCCAGCCTGTGGTGGGCGTGTTGTGGTCGGCCGTGCCCACGATGGAGCTCATGCGCCACACCTTGCGGCCCGCCTCGCGCAGGCCTTCGAACGCCTGGGGGCTGGTGACTTCGTGCACCAGGTGGCGGTCGATGTAGAGGATGGAGGTGCCGTCCTCTTCGGTGTGGACGACATGCTCGTCCCAGATCTTGTCGTACAGGGTGCGTCCCATGGCGTGGCTTTCTACTTTCAGGTGGGGGATTGGATTTTAGTGTCGGGGGCTTGGTTCACTGGTGCCGGGCCGGGGTGTGGCGCGAGGTGTTCCACCAGCAGGCGCGCGGTGATGGGCAGGGCGTCAAAGTCGCGGGCCACCACGCGCAGTTCGCGGTGGGCCCAGGCGTCGGTCAGCGGGATGGCCTGCAGCTGGCCCACGCCGCGCATCAGTGCAAAAGCCCGGTCGGGCAGCAGGCCCACGCCCAGGCCGTTGTCGATCATGCGGCACATGGCATCGAGCCCCGTGACCTGGATGCGCTGGCGCAGTGGGCGCCCGGCAGCGGCGGCGGCGGCGCGCATGGCCAGGCTGATGCTGCTGTTGGCATGCAGGCCGACGATGTCCCAGTCCAGCACCTCTTCAAAATTGATAGCTGCCTGGGCAGACAGGGCGTGCCCAGAGGGCACTACAAGCATCAAACGGTCGGACCGGTAGGGGCGGCTTTGCAGTGCGGGGCTGCCCCCGGCGCTGGCCATGCCGATGTTGCAGATACCCAGGTCGGCCGCGCCTTCCTGCACGGCATGCAGCACGTCGCTGGAGAGGTGCTCCTGCAGGTCGATCTTGATCTGGCTGTGCTCGCGCGCAAAGGCGCCCAGGTCTTCGGGCAAAAACTGGAAGATGGCCGAGATGTTGGCGTGCATGCGCACATGGCCGCGCACGCCGTCGGCGTATTCGCTCAGCTCGCCCTGCATGCGTTCGAGGCCAAACAGCACGGTGCGGGCGTGGTGCAGCAGGCTCTCGCCTGCCGGGGTCAGGGTCACGCCCCGGCTGTGGCGGTACAGCAGGGCCGTGTCCACAGCGGTTTCCAGGTCCGACAGGCGCTTGCTGACGGCCGATGCCGCGATGAATTCGCGCTCGGCCGCGCGGCCGATGCTGCCAAGCTCGCACACCGCCACAAACAGTTGCAGCGAGGTCAGGTCAATACGGCGCGCAAAACTGCGCTCGGAGCTTTTCATGGGGTGTTTGTCTTCTCGAAATGAGAAGGATCGTTATTTTCTTCCCATTATTCGTTGGTTGTCATCGCCATGCGAGATGGCTGGGTTGCCCG
Source organism: Acidovorax sp. GW101-11A03 (assembly GCF_059424825.1). Taxonomy (NCBI): domain Bacteria; kingdom Pseudomonadati; phylum Pseudomonadota; class Betaproteobacteria; order Burkholderiales; family Comamonadaceae; genus Acidovorax; species Acidovorax sp. GW101-11A03. The sequence continues at coordinate 20,586 of NZ_JBWKZU010000030.1, forward strand.
TCTGCGGTTTGCCCGCTGCGCAAGGGGGCGGGTTCGTTCACACTTTCTCAGGCCACACAGGTGCTGCCATGCTCTGGCACCGCCGCATTCCAGCGCAGTTCGTGCGCGATCCGCTGGCGCAGGTGGTCGGCGGCGCCCATTTCGCCATGCACCACATACACCTGGTCGGGCGCGTGGCCCATGCTGCGCAGCCAGGCGATGAGCTGGTTGCCATCGGCATGGGCCGAGGCGGACGACAGCCGCACCACCTCGGCACGCACAGCCACATCCTGGCCATGGATGCGGATGGTCTTTTCGCCCTCGGCCAGCCGCGCGCCGCGCGTGCCCGGCGCCTGGTGCCCGGTCAGGATGATCATGTTGCGGTGGTCGCCCGCGTGCAACGCCAGGTGGTGCAGCACGCGGCCGCCGGTGGCCATCCCGCTGGCCGACAGAATGACCATGGGGCCATGCAGCCGGGCCAGACCTTTGGACTGTTCCGTTGTCTGAACCATGGTGGCGCCGTGTTCCAGCGCTTGCACTTCGCGTCCACTCAGTCGGTGTTCCTGCATGTGGTGCTGGAACAGCCCGGTCGTGCTTACAGCCATGGGGCTGTCCAGGAACACCTTGAGCGACGCAGGCACCACGCCCTGTGCCTTCAGCAACCCGATGGCGTGCAGCACAACCTGTGCGCGGCCCACGGCGAACACAGGCACCACGGCGATGCCCCCGCGTGCTGCCAGCCGCTGCAGGGCGGGGCCCAGTTCGTCGAGCAGGCCCTCCGGCGGGTGCTCGCGGTCGCCGTAGGTGGATTCGATGAGTACCGTGTCGGCCGGGGGCGGCGCATCGGGCGGGTTCATGAGCAGGTCGTCGGGCCGCCCCAGGTCGCCCGAGAACAGGATGCGCCGTCCACCCACCTCCAGCAGCACGCTGGCCGCGCCCAGGATGTGGCCTGCCGGAGAGAACGTCACCCGCCAGCCGGGCAGGGGCTCGAACGCCTTGTGGAAAGCATGGATCTGGAACTGTTTAAGGCAGTGCAGCGCATCCAGCCGGGTGTACAGCGGCAGGGCCGGGCTGTGGCTGCTGAGCTGGTGGCGGTTGAGGAAGGCGGCATCTTCTTCCTGCAGGTGCCCGCTGTCGGGCAGCAGGATGGTGCACAGGTCGCGCGTGCCCGGCGTGCAGTGGATCGCACGGGTGTAGCCGTCGCGCGCAAGCAGGGGCAGGTAGCCGCTGTGGTCCAGGTGCGCGTGGGTCAGCACTACCGCGTCGATCTGGTGCGGCGTGACGGGCAGGGGCTGCCAGTTGCGCAGGCGCAGCTGCTTGTAGCCCTGGAAGAGTCCGCAGTCCACCAGCAGGCTCTTGCCGTTGTGGCGCACAAGGTATTTGGAGCCGGTGACCGTGCCCGAGCCGCCCAGGAAGGTGATGTTGACGTTCATGCCGATGCCCCTTGTCCCGTTGTTGCCTTTTCCCCGGATTGCGGCCCCCAAAGACCGCCTGGCGGGCTTTCATGCTACGGCGCAGGGGGGCCGGGGGCTACCGCAGGCGGGTGGATTCTTGCCTCAGATCAAGAAATCACCGCTGGCAATGTTTTTCTGTTGCAAATCCTCCGGCGGTACTACAGTGGGCAGCCCATCTCCCTGATGCCCCGTTTTGGCGGGACCTTCATCCCAAAGGTTGAGGTATGCAACCCAGGTTTTCCTGTCACGCGCATGGCGCCTTGCTGGCAGCAGTTTTGCTGACGGGCGGGCCCCAGGTGCGCGCGCAGGCCCTGGACGACCCGCCCGAATGGGCCGACGAGCCCCCTGTGCTGTCGCGCTGGCTGGAGGAGGGCTACGAGGCCGAAGTGCGGCGCCAGCCGCACCGCGCCGCGCAGCGCTACTGCGATGCCGCGCGCTACGGCAGTGTGGAGGCGCAATACCGCCTGGGCCGCCTGCTGATGCGGGGACGCGATGTGGTGCCGGATCCGGCAGCGGCAGCCACCTTGCTGGCCCTGGCGGCGCAGCGGGGGCACGAGAAGGCGCGCAGCCTGGCCGAAGGCCTGGCGCCGGGCGACCAGCTGCCAGACTGCCTCACCACGGGGGACGCCCCCCGGCTGGAGGTGCGCGATTCTGCGCAGGAGGTTGTGCCCCACGAGGTGGTAGACCGCTATGTCAGCAACCTGCCCGATGAAAAACGCCGCCACGCCGAGCTGGTGCAGCGGCTCGCACCCCGCTTCGAGGTAGACCCGCGCCTGGCACTGGCCATCGTGCGGTCGGAGTCCAACTTCCAGGCCCGGGCGCTGTCGCCCAAGAACGCGCAGGGGCTGATGCAGCTGATCCCCGAGACGGCGGATCGTTTTGGTGTGCGCGACGTGTGGAACCCCGAGCAGAACGTGCGTGGCGGGCTGACCTACCTGCGCTGGTTGCTGGACCGCTTTGGGGGCGATGTGGCACTGGCCTCGGCCGCCTACAACGCGGGTGAGAAAGCGGTGGAGCGGCATGGCGGCGTGCCGCCCTACAGCGAGACGCGTGAGTACGTGCGCCGCATCCTGGGCTTTTACCGCGCGCCCCAGCACGAGCGGCCGGGCAAGGCCACGGGGCTGGCCGTGCAGCCCGTAGCGCGCATGAAAAAACCGCCCGGGCCGTGAGGCCGAGGGCGGTTGGGGGAGGGGAGCAGGTGCTGGATCAGCTGAAGAAGTTCTTCAGCCGGTCCGTCCAGCTCTCGCCGCTGGGTGAGTGGCGGGCGCCGCCCTTCTTGAGCGAATCTTCCAGCTCGCGCAGCAGCTTGCGCTGGTGCTCGGTCAGCTTGACCGGTGTTTCCACCGCGATGTGGCAGTACAGATCGCCCGGGTAGCTGGCGCGCACGCCCTTGATGCCCTTGCCGCGCAGGCGGAACTGCTTGCCGGCCTGGGTGCCTTCAGGGATGTCGATCGCGGCCTTGCCTGCGAGCGTGGGTACCTCGATCTCGCCGCCCAGCGCGGCCGTGATGAAGCTCACGGGCACCTGGCAGTGCAGGTCATCGCCGTCGCGCTCGAAGATGTCGTGTTTCTTCAGGCGGATCTCGATGTACAGGTCACCCGGCGGGCCGCCGTTGGTGCCCGGCTCGCCGTTGCCGGTGGAGCGGATGCGCATGCCGTCGTCGATGCCCGCAGGAATCTTCACTTCCAGCGTCTTCTGCTTCTTGAGCTTGCCCTGGCCATGGCAGGTGGTGCAGGGCTCGGGGATGATCTTGCCTGTGCCACGGCAGTGCGGGCAGGTCTGCTGCACGCTGAAGAAGCCCTGGCGCATCTGCACTGTGCCTGCGCCCTGGCAGGTGCCACAGGTCTTGGCGCTGGTGCCGGGCTTGGCGCCGCTGCCGTGGCAGGTGTCACAGCTCTCCCACGAGGGGATGCGGATCTGCGCGTCCTTGCCGCGTGCGGCTTCTTCCAGTGTGATCTCCATGGCGTAGCTCAGGTCGCTGCCCCGGTACACCTGGCGGCCACCCGCACCGCGCCCACGCCCGCCCTGCTGGCCAAACATGTCGCCGAAGATGTCGCCGAAGGCCTCGGCAAAACCGCCAAAACCTTCTGCCCCTGCACCGCCGGGGCCGCGCATGTTGGGGTCCACCCCGGCGTGGCCGTACTGGTCGTAGGCGGCACGCTTTTGCGGGTCGGAGAGCATCTCGTAGGCCTCCTTGGCCTCCTTGAACTTCTCTTCGGCAGGCTTGGCCGCATCACCCTGGTTGCGGTCAGGGTGGTGCTTCATCGCCAGCTTGCGATAGGCCTTCTTGATTTCTTCGTCCGAGGCGTTCTTGGGAACGCCCAGGATTTCGTAAAAGTCTCGTTTGGACATAGTGATTCAGAACCCGGTTGGAACAGGAACGCCGCGCAGCCCCTGTAGGCATTGCGCGGCGGCTCGGGTCAACGGGGGCTCGCTCAGCCCTTCTTGACTTCCTTCACTTCGGCATCGACGACGTTGTCGTCGTCAGCGGGCTTGGCCGAAGAAGCGGAGGCCGAGGCACCTGCCGCATCGGCGCCACCGGCGGCCTGGGCGGCTTGTGCAGCCTGGGATTCGGCGTACATCTTCTCGCCCAGCTTCTGGCTGGCGGCCATCAAGGCCGTGGTCTTCTCGTCGATGGACGCCTTGTCCTCACCCTTCAAGGCTTCTTCCAGGGCCTTCACGGCGGCCGTGATCGCGTCCTTTTCGCCAGCGTCCAGCTTGTCGCCATGCTCGGCCAGGCTCTTGTTCACGCTGTGCACGGCGGCTTCGCCCTGGTTACGGGCTTGCACCAGTTCCAGCTTCTTCTTGTCGTCGGCGGCGTTCAGCTCGGCGTCCTTCACCATCTTCTGGATTTCTTCTTCCGACAGGCCGGAGCTGGCCTTGATGGTGATCTTGTTCTCCTTGCCGGTGCCCTTGTCCTTGGCGCCCACGTGCAGGATGCCGTTGGCGTCGATGTCGAACGACACCTCGATCTGTGGCACGCCGCGTGCTGCGGGCGGGATGCCTTCCAGGTTGAATTCGCCCAGCAGCTTGTTGCCCGAGGCCATCTCGCGCTCGCCCTGGAACACCTTGATCGTCACGGCGGGCTGGTTGTCGTCGGCCGTCGAGAAGGTCTGCGCGAACTTCGTCGGGATCGTGGTGTTCTTGGTGATCATCTTGGTCATGACGCCGCCCAGGGTCTCGATGCCCAGGGACAGGGGGGTCACGTCCAGCAGCAGCACGTCCTTGCGGTCGCCCGACAGCACCTGGCCCTGGATGGCAGCGCCCACGGCCACGGCTTCGTCAGGGTTCACGTCCTTGCGGGGGTCCTTGCCGAAGAATTCCTTCACCTTCTCCTGCACCTTGGGCATGCGGGTCATGCCGCCGACCAGGATCACGTCGTGGATGTCGGACACCGACACGCCAGCGTCCTTGATTGCCGTGCGGCAAGGCGCGATGGTGCGCTCGATCAGCTCCTCCACCAGGGCCTCCAGCTTGGCGCGGGTCAGCTTGATGTTCAGGTGCTTGGGGCCCGAGGCATCGGCCGTGATGTAGGGCAGGTTGATGTCGGTGGAGGCCGAGTTCGACAGCTCGATCTTGGCCTTTTCGGCGGCTTCCTTCAGGCGCTGCAGGGCCAGCACGTCCTTGGACAGGTCCACGCCCTGTTCCTTCTTGAACTCGCTGATGATGAAGTCGATGATGCGCTGGTCGAAGTCTTCGCCGCCCAGGAAGGTGTCGCCGTTGGTGGACAACACTTCGAACTGCTTTTCGCCGTCCACGTCGGCGATTTCGATGATGGACACGTCGAACGTGCCGCCACCCAGGTCATACACGGCGATCTTGCGATCGCCCTTTTCCTGCTTGTCCAGGCCAAAGGCCAGGGCCGCAGCGGTGGGCTCGTTGATGATGCGCTTGACTTCCAGGCCCGCGATGCGGCCGGCGTCCTTGGTGGCTTGGCGCTGGGCGTCATTGAAGTACGCAGGCACGGTGATCACGGCCTCGGTCACGGGCTCGCCCAGGTAGTCCTCGGCGGTCTTCTTCATCTTGCGCAGGATGTCGGCCGACACCTGCTGGGCCGACAGCTTGCTGCCACGCACTTCCACCCAGGCGTCGCCGTTGTCGGCGGCCACGATGGAGTAGGGCATCAGGTCGATGTCCTTTTGCACTTCTTTTTCGGTGAACTTGCGGCCGATCAGGCGCTTGATCGCGTACAGCGTGTTCTTGGGGTTGGTCACGGCCTGGCGCTTGGCTGAGGCGCCAACGAGGATCTCGCCGTCTTCCTGGTAGGCCACGATGGAGGGCGTGGTGCGCGCGCCTTCGCTGTTCTCGATCACGCGCGTGGTGTTGCCTTCCATGATGGACACGCAGCTGTTGGTGGTGCCCAGGTCAATGCCGATGATTTTTCCCATGATTTTTCTCCGAATGCTTGAATGGTTTGGATGGCTAGTAACTTGTGGATAACTCGTGGGGGTTCAAGTCATCCGCGCTGATTTATTTGAAGATTTACTTCGGGGCCGTGACGGTGACGAGGGCCGGGCGCAGCACGCGTTCGGAGATCACATAGCCTTTTTGCAGCACGGCCACGACGGTGTTGGCCTCTTGCTCGGCTGGGACCACGCTGATGGCCTGGTGCTGGTGCGGGTCGAACTTGGCGCCCGCAGCGGGGTTGATGGCCAGCACCTTGTTGCGCTCCAGGGCCGAGGTCAGCTGGCGCAGAGTGGCGTCGGCACCTTCGCGCAGCTGTTGGGGCGTGGCTTCCTTGATGGCCAGGGCGGCATCCAGGCTGTCGGCCACGGGCAGCAGGCTTTCGGCAAAGCTCTCGATGCCGAACTTGCGGGCCTTCGCCACTTCATCATCAGCGCGGCGGCGGGCGTTCTCCGCCTCGGCCTTGGCGCGCAGGAACTGGTCGGCCAGATCGGCGCTCTTGGCCTTCAGCTCGGCCAGCTCGCCTTGGAGGCGGGCCAGCTCGTCAGAGGCGTGGGCAGCCATGGCGGCTTCGACTTCTTCGGGGGCGGGGGCGCTCTGGGGCGGGGTGGTTTGGCTGTGGTCTGACATGTCTTGGTCTGAAGGTGAGTGAAACGGTACGCGCGGGACTTGGGGGCATGCCGTCACAAATCAAGGTCTGTACCAGGGATTTGTGATTTTGGGCCCTGCGCGCAGTGCTTCGTAGTGGTAAGCAAGTCGGTCCAACCCCGGGTATTGCAAGGATTGAATATCCGTTCAGGCACCACCAGGCGCCTTTCATTGGACGCCTTTTGCGCGTGCCCAAGGGCTGACGGAAAACGCTGAGTGTACAAGCGGCGGCGGCCGGGCTATAATCGCAGGCTTTCCCTTGCCACACCACTTCTAGACGCGGTGGGTGGTCTCACCCAAAAGGAGTCTGCATGCGTCATTACGAAATCATTTTGTTGATCCATCCGGATCAAAGCGAACAAGTTCCAGCCATGCTGGAGCGCTACAAGGGCATGATCACCGCTGGCGGTGGCAAGGTGCACCGCGTGGAAGACTGGGGTCGCCGTCAACTGGCATACCTGATCAACAAGCTGGCCAAGGCCCACTACCTGTGCGTGAACATCGAAGCTGACCAGGCTGTGATGGCTGAACTGGAGCACGCCTTCAAGTTCAACGACGCCGTGCTGCGCCACCTGACGGTTCAGAAGAAGAAGGCCGACACGGGCCCCTCTTCCATGATGAAGACCGTTGAGCGCGAAGAAGCCCGCAAGGCCAGCCAAGCTGAGTATGCAGCTGCCGGCGGTGAGCGCGGCGAGCGCTGATCCATCCTTTTTGGAGTGGAGAACCGCGTAGTCTTGACCGCCTGTATCGCAGAGGCTGAACCCCTGCGCTACACGCCCGCCGGATTGCCTGCCATCACCCTGCGGCTCGAACATGAGTCGCAGCAAACCGAGGCAGAACATCCCCGCGCAGTCAGGGCCGCCATCAAAGCCATGGCTTTCGGAGCAATGGCTGAGCGTCTGGCAAGGCAGAACATCGGAAGTCACTGGACTTTTCACGGATTTCTGGCCAACCCGCGCAATGGCAAGACCGCAGTGCTGCACATCCAGGATATTCAACAAAATTAATTTTCAAGGGGTCCGCAATGGCCACGTTCAAGAAGTTCAACAAAGACAAGCGCCCAAAGCGCAACACCCAGTCCCTGCTGTTCAAGCGCAAGCGCTTCTGCCGCTTCACGGTGACGGGCGTTGAAGAAATCGACTACAAGGATGTCGATACGCTGCGCGATTTCATCGCCGAAAACGGCAAGATCATCCCCGCACGCCTGACCGGCACGCGCGCCATCTTCCAGCGTCAGCTGAACACCGCCATCAAGCGCGCCCGCTTCCTGGCCCTGGTGCCTTACAGCGACCAGCACAAGATCTAAGGAGCACAACCCATGCAAATCATCCTGCTCGACAAGGTTGTGAACCTCGGCAACCTCGGTGAAATCGTCAAGGTCAAGGACGGCTACGCCCGCAACTTCCTGATCCCTTCGGGCCGTGCACGCCGTGCCACCGAAGCTGCCAAGGCAGAGTTCGAAGCCAAGCGCGCCGAACTCGAAAAGGCTGCTGCCGCCAAGCTGGCAGAAGCCCAAGCCCAAGGCGAAAAGCTGGCTGGCACCACCGTCAAGCTGACGCAAAAGGCGGGCGTGGACGGCCGTCTGTTCGGTTCTGTGACCAACCATGACATCGCCGAAGAGCTGAACAAGCAAGGCTACAAGGTTGCCAAGTCGCAGATCCGCCTGCCCAACGGCCCTATCAAGGTTGTGAGCGACAGCGCCGTGAGCGTGGCTCTGCACACCGACGTGGTGGTGGAAGTCAACGTGTCGGTCTACGGCGAAACCGCCTGATCGCCAGCGCGTAGATAATCTCTGCGCGACTCGCCGCGAAAGCCGCCTCCGGGCGGCTTTCGCGCTTTTGACCCAGCCCATTTGTACAGGGTTGCCCACTGGTCATCCACAGATTGTCCCAAGGCTTATCCATTTCGGCTGCTGCCCCTGGGGCCATGGGGTAACCGGTTTCTAGACCTGTCCCGGAGAAATCCATGTCCGCTGTTTTCCCTCCGCTCGACGAACAGGGTTCGCTGCCATCTGCCAGCGAAGACCAGGAAATTGCCAAGCTGCGCACGCCGCCGCACTCCATCGAGGCCGAGTCCAGCGTGCTGGGCGGCCTGCTGCTGGACAACAACGCCTGGGACCGGGTGGGGGATCTGCTCAAGGAGGGCGATTTCTACCGTTACGAACACCAGGCCATTTACGCGGCCATCGGCGCGCTGATCAATGCCAGCAAGCCAGCCGATGTGATCACGGTGTTCGAGCAGCTCAAGAACCAGGGCAAGGCCCAGGAGATGGGCGGGCTCACCTACCTGAACAACCTGGCGCAGTACGTTCCCAGCGCCACCAACATCCGCCGCTACGCCGAGATCGTGCGCGAGCGGGCCATCCTGCGCAAACTGGTCACGGCCAGCGACGAGATCTCCACCAACGCCTTCAACCCGCAGGGCAAGACGGTGGAGCGGATTCTGGACGAGGCTGAGGCCAAGATATTTGCCATCGGCGAAGAGGGCTCGCGCAACAAGCAGGGCTTCCAGTCGCTCGACAACCTGGTGATCGACCTGCTCGACAAGGTGCAGGAGATGGCCGACAACCCGGCCGATGTGACCGGTGTGCCCACCGGTTTTGCTGACCTGGACCGCATGACCTCCGGCCTGCAGGCGGGCGACATGATTGTGCTGGCCGCCCGCCCGTCCATGGGCAAGACCTCGTTTGCGGTGAACATCGCCGAACATGTGGCGCTCAACGAAGGCCTGCCGGTCGCGATCTTCTCCATGGAAATGGGTGCCGCCCAGCTGGCGGTGCGTATCGTGGGCTCCATCGGCCGCGTGAACCAGGGCAACCTGCGCACCGGCAAACTCACCGACGATGAATGGCCGCGCCTGACCGAGGCCATTGAGCGGTTGCGCACCGTCTCGCTGCACATCGACGAAACACCGGGCCTGTCCCCGGGTGAGTTGCGTGCCAATGCGCGGCGGCTGGCGCGCCAGTGTGGCAAGCTGGGCCTGATCGTGGTGGACTACTTGCAGCTTATGAGTGGCTCGGGCGCCGGGAGCGCTGATAACCGTGCCACCGAACTGGGCGAGATCTCCCGGGGCCTGAAAATGCTGGCCAAGGAGCTGCAGTGCCCCGTGATCGCGTTGTCGCAGCTCAACCGCTCGGTAGAACAGCGCACCGACAAGCGCCCCATGATGTCCGACCTGCGCGAATCGGGCGCCATCGAGCAGGACGCGGACATCATCATGTTCATCTACCGTGATGACTACTACAACAAGGACAGCAAGGAGCCCAACGTGGCCGAGGTCATCATCGGCAAGCAGCGGAACGGCCCCACGGGCACCGTGAAGCTGTTCTTCCAGAAGAACCAGACACGTTTCGAAAACCTGGCCATGGGCGGTGGAGATGACTACTGACGTGCGGTGTTGACGCTCCAATGAACAAGGCCCCTGCCATCGGCAGGGGCCTTTGCATTTTCAGTGCGAGATCAGAGCACTTCGCTCGCAAAGTCCGCCAGGCGCGAGCGCTCACCGCGCGCCAGCGTGATGTGCCCGCTGTGTGGCCATCCCTTGAAGCGGTCCACCGCATACGTCAGGCCCGAGGAGCCTTCGGTCAGGTATGGCGTGTCGATCTGTGCGAGGTTGCCCATGCAGATGATCTTGGTACCCGGGCCCGCGCGGGTGATGAGTGTCTTCATCTGTTTGGGCGTCAGGTTCTGCGCTTCGTCGATGATCACGTATTTGTTCAGGAAAGTGCGCCCGCGCATGAAGTTCATGCTCTTGATCTTGATGCGGCTACGGATCAGCTCGTTGGTGGCGGCGCGGCCCCATTCACCCGCATTGCCGCCGTCGCCTTTGGCCAAGAATTCGAGGTTGTCGTCCAGCGCGCCCATCCAGGGGCCCATCTTTTCTTCTTCGGTGCCGGGCAGGAAGCCGATGTCCTCGCCCACGCTCACGGTGGCGCGGGTCATGATGATCTCGGTGTAGCGGCGGTCGTCCAGCACCTGGGTCAGGCCTGCGGCCAGGGCCAGCAGGGTCTTGCCGGTGCCGGCGGTGCCGGTCAGCGTCACGAAGTCAATCTCGGGGTCCATGAGCAGGTTCATGGCGTAGTTCTGCTCGCGGTTGCGCGTGGTCACGCCCCACACGGCGTTCTTGGCCGAGCCATAGTCCTTGAGCGTCTGCAGCACCGCTGTTTTCTCGCGGATCTCGCTCACGCGCGCAAACAGGCTGGGCTCGCCGGGGGCCTCAAAATACACAAACTGGTTGATCATCAGCTGGGGCACGATGGGCCCGCCGATGCGGTAGTAGGTGTGGGCGCCGCTCTGCCAGCTCTCCACGTTCTTGCCACTCTTGGCCCAGAAGTCGGGGGGCAGGGCCAGCACACCGGCGTACAGGAGGTCGCCGTCTTCCAGCGTCTTGTCGTTCTGGTAGTCCTCGGCATTCAGGCCCAGCGCGCGCGCCTTGACGCGCATGTTGATGTCCTTGGACACCAGCACCACCTCGCGCGGCGCATGCAGCTTGCGCAGGGCTTCCACCACGCCCAGGATCTGGTTGTCGGCCTTGCCAGGCGGCAGGCTGGTGGGCAGGCTGTAGTCGAGCGGTACGGTCTGGAAGAACAGGTGACCGCCTGCGGCACGCTGGCCTGTGGAGTCGAGCTTGAGGCCCTTGGCCATGTCGGCACCTTGGGCGGCAGCCAGCGCATCCAGGGTGCGGCTGGCCTGGCGGCCATTGCGGGCCACTTCGGTCATGCCCTTCTTGTGGCCGTCCAGTTCTTCCAGCACGATCATCGGCAGGAAGATGTCGTGCTCTTCGAAGCGGAACAGGCTGGTGGGGTCGTGCAGCAGCACATTCGTGTCCAGCACGAACAGCTTGGTCGGGCCCTGTGGTGCGACCTTTTTACCCCGGGGTGCAGCGGTAGGGGCTGCAGCGCTGGGGCTTGCTGCCACGCTGGTCTTGCGTGCCTTGTGGGTGCCGGTAGCGCGGGCGGTTGGGGTGGCTACTGGCTCGGGGGCGCGGGCCTGGGTTTCGACCTGGATCAGCGGGGCTGCGACCAGGGCTGCGGGCGTGGCCGGTGCGGCGCTGCCTGCCTTGCGTCCTGTGCGGGTGGCCGAAGCTGCGCGCACAGGTGCGGCAACGGGTTCGTTGGCCGAGGTTTGTGACACCCGTGGGCGGGCCGTGACTTCGAAGGCTTCTGGCGCGAGGAGTGCAGCGCGCCGGCTGGGGGCGGGGGGCAGGGGCATGGTGGCAGGGCCTCGGTCGGTAAATGAAGAAAGACGGGGGTCAGAAAGCAAAAAGCCGCCTGGAGGCCAAGGCGGCTTTTTGGGGAGGGGTAAACGTCGCGATAACCAGGGGCATAAATCCATTATGCCCACTCTGGATGTCTTGCCGGGGCAAAACCGGTGGGGTGTCGCGTCGATGCTCCAGGGGCTTGATCCGGGTGCGCAGGTGGCAGAGGACTAGGCGGCCTTTTTCAAGGCCTTGATGGATTTGACGGTCTTGAGGACTTCGTCCACGTGGCCGGGCACCTTGAGGCCGCGCCATTCCTGCACCAGCAGGCCGTCGGGGCCGATCAGGAAGGTGCTGCGCTCGATGCCCTTGACCTTCTTGCCGTACATGATCTTGTTCTTGACCACGCCGAACATGTGGCACATCTTCTCTTCGGTGTCGGCGATCAGCTCGAATGGCAGTTCCAACTTTTCCTTGAAGTCGTCATGCGACTTCATGTTGTCACGCGACACGCCGAACACCGCAGCGCCCGCTTTCACGAAATCCTTGTACTTGTCGCGAAACTGCATGGCCTCCGTGGTGCAGCCAGGCGTGTTGTCCTTGGGATAGAAGTACAGAACCAGAATCTGGCCAAGGTGGGAGGTGTTGGAAACCTTGATTCCACCGGTCGCGTTGGCTTCAAATTCAGGGAGGGGTTTGTTGACAACGATCGCCATATCACTTCAATCTCTCAGGATGTAGTCGTTGGTAAGCCGGGGGAATGGGGTGTGTTATTGCTCTTGGTTGGTGCCCCCGACCGCAACCGGTGATTTTACCCCGAAATCGATTGCCAGCCAAATGTAAGACTGTGTGTCTTGCCTCGTGTGGCGGGCGCGTTGGCAAGGGTTTGCATAGGTGCGCCGCGCCTGCTGCAAGGGGTTGCAGATGGGCTTTCAGGTTTCCAGAATCAGCGCTGCCACCACATTCCGGCCTTCTCCGGCCAGGATGTTGTAGGTGCGGCAGGCTGCGGCCGTGTCCATGGTTTCCAGCCCCAGCCGCCGCGCCATCAGCGGGGCTAGCCAGGCGGGGGGCGGAAAGCGGTTGCGGGTTCCGCTGCCAAGGATCACCAGCTCGGCCTCCAGGGTGGCCAGTTGCACGAAGTGGTCCGGGGTCAGGTCTTCGAAGCGTGCGCAGGGCCAAGCCTGGCGCAGCCCGCCGGAGCCGAGGATGACGCTGTGGGTGATCTTCTCCGCGTCCACGCCGATCCAGCCGGGGCCGTAGCCGCTGATGGTCTGTGCGTTCGAGCGGTCGGGCTGAAATTTCATGGAGGTTGGAGTGGCAGGCGGGGCGGTTGGCAGGGCGTGGCCAGAGGCGCTTGCGCCAGGGGAGGGCGCCGGTTCTGTGGTCAAATTATAGGTTTCGCCAAAGTACCCGTTGCTTTGGCCGCCCCCTGACCCCACCGCACCACCGTCAGCGCATGAAAACCGTCCAAAAATCCGCCAAGCTTGCCAACGTCTGCTATGACATCCGGGGGCCGATCATGGACGCGGCCAAGAAGATGGAGGAAGACGGGCACAAGATCATCAAGCTCAACATCGGCAACCTGGCCGTGTTCGGCTTCGATGCGCCCGAGGAAATCCAGCTCGACATGATCCGCAACCTGCCCAACTCGGCAGGCTACTCGGACAGCAAGGGCATTTTTGCCGCCCGCAAGGCCGTGATGCACGAGACCCAGAAGCAGGGCATCAAGGGCGTGGCGCTCGATGACATCTACCTGGGCAATGGCGCCAGCGAACTCATCGTGATGGCCACGAACGCGCTGCTGGACACGGGCGACGAGCTGCTGCTGCCCTCGCCCGACTACCCGCTGTGGACGGCGGCGGCCAGCCTCTCGGGTGGCACGCCCGTGCACTACCTGTGCGACGAGGCCAATGGCTGGATGCCCGACCTGGACGACATCCGCGCCAAGATCACGCCCCGCACCAAGGGCATCGTGGTCATCAACCCCAACAACCCCACGGGCGCGCTGTACTCGGACGCGCTGCTCAAGGGCATCGTCGCCATTGCGCGCGAGCACGGCCTCGTGATCTTTGCCGACGAGGTGTACGACAAGGTGCTGTACGACGGCGCCAAGCACACGGCGATTGGCTCGCTCAGCGAGGATGTGCTCACGCTCACCTTCAACTCGCTGTCCAAGAGCTACCGTTCCTGTGGCTACCGTGCGGGCTGGCTGGTGGTGTCGGGCGACAAGAAGCCCGCCAAGGACTACATCGAGGGCCTGAACATGCTCTCGAACATGCGCCTGTGTGCCAACGTGCCCGGCCAGTGGGCCGTGCAGACGGCGCTGGGCGGCTACCAGAGCATCAACGAGCTGGTGGGCGAGGGCGGCCGTCTGCGCAAGCAGCGCGACCTGGCCTATGAGCTGATCACCGCCATCCCGGGCGTGAGCTGCGTGAAGCCCCAGGCGGCGCTCTACATGTTTCCGCGCCTCGACCCGGCCGTGTACCCCATCGAGGACGACCAGCAGTTCTTCCTGGAACTGCTGCAGGAGACCAAGGTGATGCTGGTGCAGGGCACGGGCTTCAACTGGTCGGCACCCGACCACTTCCGCATCGTGTTCCTGCCCCACGAGGACGACCTGCGCGACGCCATTGGCCGCGTGGCGCGTTTCCTGGAGCAGTACCGCAAGCGCTGCGGCACCGATCTGCGGCGCGTCGGTTGATACTCATTTTTTGATAGCTGCTAGCGCTTGCTGGACAGGCGCAAACACCATTTTTGACTGGTAAATCTTCCATGAAACCCATCCAAGTAGGCCTTCTGGGCATCGGCACCGTCGGCAGCGGCGTGTTCAACGTGCTTGCACGCAACCAGGACGAAATCAGCCGCCGCGCGGGCCGTGGCATCGAGATCACCATGGTGGCCGACCTGGACGTGGAGCGCGCCAGGGCCGTGGTGGGTGACGGCATCCAGGTCGTCAACGACGCCCGCGCCATCATTGCCAACCCCGACATCGACATCGTGATCGAGCTGATTGGCGGCTACGGCGTTGCGCGCGCACTGGTGCTGGAAGCCATCGCAGCGGGCAAGCATGTGGTCACCGCCAACAAGGCGCTGCTGGCCGTGCACGGCACCGAGATTTTTGCGGCCGCATCGGCCAAGGGCGTGATGGTGGCCTTCGAGGCCGCCGTGGCCGGGGGCATCCCCATCATCAAGGCGCTGCGCGAGGGCCTCACGGCCAACCGCATCCAGTGGCTTGCCGGCATCATCAACGGCACCACCAACTTCATCCTGTCCGAGATGCGCAGCAAGGGCCTGGACTTCGACGTGGTGCTGAAGGAAGCGCAACGCCTGGGCTACGCCGAGGCCGACCCCACCTTCGACATCGAAGGCGTGGACGCGGCGCACAAGGTCACGCTGATGAGCGCCATTGCCTTCGGCATCCCGGTGCAGTTCGACAAGGCCTATGTCGAGGGCATCACCAAGCTCGGCGCGGCCGACATCAAGTACGCCGAGCAGCTGGGCTACCGCATCAAGCTGCTGGGCATCACCAAGCGTGCTGACAAGGGCATCGAGCTGCGTGTGCATCCGAGCCTCGTGCCCTCCAAGCGCCTGATCGCCAATGTGGAAGGCGCCATGAACGCCGTGGTGGTGCAGGGCGACGCCGTGGGCACCACGCTGTACTACGGCAAGGGCGCGGGCTCCGAGCCCACCGCCAGTGCCGTGATCGCCGACCTGGTGGACATCGCCCGCCTGCACACCGCAGACCCCGAGCACCGCGTGCCGCACCTGGCCTTCCAGGCCAACACGTTGCAGGGCGCCATGGATCAGCTGCCCGTGCTGCCCATGAGCGAAGTGGTCACCAGCTACTACCTGCGCCTGCGCGTGGCCGACCAGGCCGGCGTGCTCGCCAAGGTCACCGGCCTGCTGGCCGAGGCCGGTGTGAGCATCGACGCGGTGCTGCAGCGCGAGGCCGACGAAGTGGGTGGCGAGGGCTCCACCCAGACCGACCTGATCATCCTGACCCACGACACCCGCGAAGGCACCATGGACGCCGTGATCGCCCAGATGCAGGCCCTGCCCACGGTGCTGGCGCCCATCACGCGCATCCGCAAGGAAGAGCTGAACTGAGCCAGCGCCGCAAAGGGCCCCCACGCGCCATGATGCTGCCCCGCCATGCCCACCCTGGTTGCCGCCCTCACGCTGTCGGCGCTGCTCAAGATGGCGCATGTCGATCTGCCGCGCTGGCATCTGGCGTTCTGGTTCGGCCTGCTGGTCATGCTGGCCCTGTTCGGGTCCATGCCGCGCGGGCAGGCCATCCTCAACGGGGTGGGCAGTTTTCTGGCGGCCTGGCTGTACTTCGTGCTGCTGGAGCGCACGGACAATTACGAGGACAAGCCACTGCACTGGCTGATCCTGATCGGCGGCTTCCTGCTGCTGATCGCCTCACGTTTTTACCTTGATATCCGCGTGTACGGCATCAGTCTTTGAGCGACACCGACGGGACCCCCTCATGAAATACCTCAGCACACGCGGCCACGCAGACCGCAAACAGTTCTGCGACATCCTGCTCGAAGGCCTGGCACCCGACGGTGGCCTGTACCTGCCCGAGCACTACCCGCAGATCAGCGACGCCGCGCTCACCCAGCTGCGCAAGGCATACCACGAGCAGGGCTACGCCGAGCTGGCCTTCCGCATCCTGTCGCTGTACATCGACGACATCCCCGCCGCTGACCTCAAGGCCCTGTGCGCCAAGACCTACACCGCTGAAGTCTTCGGCACGGGCGAGATCGTGCCCCTGCGCCACCTCGAAGACGGCCTGTGGCTCGAAGCCCTGTCCAATGGCCCCACGCTGGCCTTCAAGGACATGGCGATGCAGCTGCTGGGCAACCTGTTCGAATACGAACTCAAGCGCCGTGGCGAGCAGCTCAACATCCTGGGCGCCACCAGCGGCGACACCGGCAGCGCGGCCGAATATGCCATGCGCGGCAAAGAGGGCGTGCGCGTGTTCATGACCAGCCCGCATGGCCGCATGAGCGCCTTCCAGCAGGCGCAGATGTTCAGCCTGCAGGACGAAAACATCCACAACATCGCCATCGAAGGCGTGTTCGACGATTGCCAGGACATCGTCAAGGCCGTGTCCAACGACCACGCCTTCAAGGCCAAGTACAAGATCGGCACCGTCAACTCCATCAACTGGGCGCGCCTCCTGGCGCAGGTGGTCTACTACTTCGCGGGCTACATCCAGGCCACCGAGACCAACGACCAGAAGGTCAGCTTCACGGTTCCCTCGGGCAACTTCGGCAACATCTGCGCAGGCCATGTGGCGCGGATGATGGGCCTGCCCATTGCCAAGCTGGTGGTGGCCACGAACGAGAACGACGTGCTGGACGAGTTCTTCCGCACCGGCGTGTACCGCGTGCGGGGCGCGGCCGACACACACGAGACGTCAAGCCCGTCGATGGACATCAGCAAGGCCAGCAACTTCGAGCGTTTCATCTTCGACCTGCTGGGCCGCAACGGCCAGCGCACCAAGGCCTTGTTCAGCGCCGCGCTGCAAACCTATGGCCGCTTCGACCTGAGCGCCGAGCCGCTGTTTGCCGATGCGGCGGGCAAGTACGGCTTTGAAAGCGGCAAGAGCACCCATGCCGACCGCCTGGCCACCATCAAGGACACCTTCGAGCGCTATGGCGTCACCATCGACACCCACACTGCCGACGGCGTGAAGGTGGCGCGTGAGCACCACAGCGATGCCAAGGTGCCGATGATCGTGCTGGAGACCGCCCTGCCCATCAAGTTCGCCGAGACCATCATCGAGGCCCTGGGCCATGCGCCCGAGCGGCCCGCCAAGTTTGCAGGCATTGAAGACCTGCCCAAGCGCGTGCAGGTCATGCCTGCCGATGTGGAGCTGGTCAAGGCCTACATCGAGCGCCACTGCGCCCCGGCCGCACAGGGCTGAGGCGACGCCCCGTTTGAGGGGATTTGAGAAAAAAACGCCCCTGGCGCGCGTCTGGTAAGCGCTAGTAGCTATAAAAAATATAGCTAACCAAGGAGCACTGGATGAAGGTTGTCGGTTTTGCCGGGTTCTCCGGCAGTGGCAAGACCACGCTGGTCGAGCAGCTGATCCCCGAGCTGCGGCTGCGCGGGCTGCGGGTGTCGGTGGTCAAGCATGCCCACCACAGTTTCGACATCGACCACCCGGGCAAGGACACCTACCGCCACCGCGAGGCAGGGGCCTTTGAGGTGGTGGCCGCATCGGACAAGCGCCTGATGCTGGTGCGCGAGTTCGAGCAGCCCGCCACGCTCAGCGTGCACCACCTGCTGGCCGAGCTGTACCAGGGTGTGGACTGGGTGCTGGTGGAGGGCTTCAAGGACAGCGACCTGCTCAAGATTGAAGTCTGGCGTGCCCCCGAGCCCGGCCAGGTGGCCAAGCCCGTGCGCTATCCCGAGGACGACTTCGTGGTGGCCGTGGCCACCGATGCCGCTGCGAGCCTGCCCCAGCCCACCCAGCTGCCGCTGCTGGACCTGAACCAGCCCGCGCAGGTGGTGGACTGGCTGATCGAGTACGGGCACCGCTTTGAGTACAACTGGGAACTGCACGGAGGCCTGCTGCCATGCGCCCCCCAATGAAACCCCTCAAGGCGCTGGACGACGCACTGGCCGAGCTGCTGGCCCACGCCACGCCGCTGGCGGGCACCGACACCGTCACCACCTTTGACGCCGACGGCCGCGTGCTGGCGCAGGACTGCGTCTCGGCCCTGCAGGTGCCCCCGCAGGACAACAGCTCCATGGACGGCTACGCCGTGCGCTGTGCCGATGTGGCGGCCGCGGGGGTGGTGTTGCCCGTGTCGCAGCGCATTCCTGCGGGCAGTGCGGGCGACCCGCTGCAGCCCGGCACGGCAGCACGCATCTTCACCGGCGCGCCGGTGCCAGCAGGCGCCGATGCGATCCTGATGCAGGAAGACTGTGAGGCCCTTGCAGCCCCCGATGGCCTGGGTTCGGTGCGTATCAACGCCGTCCCCCAGGCTGGCCAGTGGATCCGCAGCGCGGGCGAGGACATCACCCGGGGCGCCGTGGTGCTGTCTGCGGGCACACGCCTGACCCCCGCCGAGCTGGGCCTGGCCGCCAGCATCGGCTTGCACGAACTGCAGGTGGCCCGCCGCCCGCGCGTGGCGCTGTTCTCCACTGGCGACGAACTCGTCATGCCCGGCGAGGTGCCGCCCGAGCAGATGCGCCCCGGCGCCATCTACAACAGCAACCGCTTCTTTTTGCGCGCCATGCTGCAGCGCCTGGGCTGCGAGGTGACGGACTTCGGCATCGTGCCCGACCAGCGGGATGCCACCATCGCCGCCCTGCGCGACGCGAGTGCCGCGCACGACCTCATCCTGACCAGCGGCGGCGTGAGCGTGGGCGAGGAAGACCATATCAAGCCCGCCGTGGAAACGCTGGGCACGCTGGACCTGTGGCAGATCGCCATGAAGCCTGGCAAGCCCTTCGCTTATGGTCGCATTGGGGCGGCGCATTTCATGGGCCTGCCCGGCAACCCGGTGTCGAGTTTTCTGACCTTCGCGCTGCTGGTGCGGCCCTTTGTGCTGCGGCTGCAGGGCGTGTGCGATGTGGCAGCACCCCAATCCGTGGCCGTGCGGGCAGATTTCAGCTGGCCCAAGGCCGACAAGCGCCGCGAATTCTTGCGCGTGCGGCACAACGCGGCGGGTGGACTGGACCTGTTTGGCAACCAGAGCTCGGGCGTGCTGACTTCGGCGGCCTGGGGCGATGGCGTGGTGGACAACCCGGCGGGCCAGACCATTGCTGCGGGCGATACCGTGCGGTACATCGCCTTCTCGGAGCTTCTGGCATGAACGTTAACCCCCGCGCTTCCCACTTCGTGTGGTCGCTGCCCCCCGAGGGGGCTGCTTTTCATCTTGGGGCGGCCCGGCGATGAACAGGATCACCGTCCGCTATTTCGCCTCTATCCGCGAGGCCATCGGCCAAGGCAGCGAGCCGGTCGAAACGAACGCCACCACCCTGAGCGCCCTGCGCGACGAGCTGATCGCACGCGGCGGAGCCCATGCCAGCAGCCTCGCCCGTGGCAGGGCCGTACGCATGGCGCTCAACCAGACCCTGAGCGATGAATCCGCCACCCTGCCCGACGGGGCCGAGGTGGCGTTCTTCCCACCTGTTACCGGGGGCTGAGTCCGGCCTGGGCCTGAAGGCGTTGCCCCAGCGCCTCGGAGGCGACCATCATCGGTGCGCGCAGCTCGTTGTTCATCTCACCGGCATGGGCCAGCACGGCCTTCAGCGGTGCCGGGTTGGGCTCGGCAAAGCAGACCTCGATCCAGGGCAGCAGGGCCTGCCACACGCGGCGGGCTTCACCCAGGTCGCCTGCGCGTAGCAACGCCATCAGTTCCACAAAGCGGGGCGTCTGCCAGTGCGCGCTGGCCGAGATCGCGCCCGCGCCGCCCAGCGCCAGCGTGTGGAAGATCTGCGCGTCTTCGCCCGCCAGCACCTGCAGGCGGCCATCGGCGATCAGGGCCTGTGTCTTGGCCGGGTTGCCGCCGCAGTCCTTGATGGCCTGGATGCGCGGATGCGCGGCCAGCGCCAGCAGCGTTTCGGTGCTAAGCGTGGCGCCCGTGCGGTAGGGAATGTCGTAGACCAGCAGCGGCACGGCGCTGGCGTCGGCCAATGTGCGGAACCAGTGCAGCAGGCCCTCTTGCGAGGGGCGGATGTAGTGCGGGGCCGACACCAGCAATCCCGCCACCGGGTAGCGTGCCAGGGCCTGCACTTGCTCCAGCACCTGGCCCTGGTGGTAGCCCGACACACCCATCACCACGGGCAGGCCCTGGGCGGCCTGGAGCACCGTTCCCAGGACCTGCAACTGCTCGGCCTTGTCGAGTGCAGCGGCTTCGCCCGTGGAGCCGCAGGCGACAAAACCTGAAACGCCCTGGGCGCGCAGCCTGGTGGTGAGGGCGGCGAGTGCCGGGTGGTCCACGGCCCCGTCCTTGAAGGGCGTGACCAGGGCGATCCAGAGTCCGCTGAACAGCGGCTGGCGGGAGGGGGTGGTAGCGGTGGCAGACATGCAAAACATCCTTTCAGGGTTCGACCAGGGGAAGAACCGTCCGGAAGGAATGCGCGCGGAATGCCGGAAGGGAAAGAGAAAAAAGAAGGGAATTTCTCTGCCAAGTGGTTCCGTCGCTCATCCGGACGGAACCACAGCTCCGGTCAGATGAGCTCTGGTTTTTTGGCTTTGCCCACACATTGCAATGCCGCCGCAGTTGCGGCAGTCATGGCAAAGGAAGTGTGTGCGGGCATGGGGCGCAGTATAGCCAAGCGTTGGATCAAGGGCCTGCCACGGGCTGCGGCGTGGGCGCGACCAGCTCCGGGCAGGGCCAGTTGAGCAGCTCGGCCAGCCGGGTGGTGATCCACGTGGCCTCGGCCACCGACACGCCCGATTCGGCCGTGCACAGCCCGGCGTGGATGCGCCGCAGGATCTCAGCTTCGGACGGGGCCTGCACGTGGTAAAGCGTCTGCGCATGCTCCACCAGGTGGCCTGCCAGGTCTTCGCACAGCTCGTAGCGGGCGCGCACCACGGCGGGCTTTTCGGTCAGGCGCTGGCGTGTGTCGCTGTACACCGCCATGAACGAGGGCGGCACGTGGATCTGGTTGTCGTCGTCCATGGCGCTTGTCAGTCCGGGGTGAACAGACGTTCGAACTTGGCCTGGTCTGCCGCCAGCTCGAAGCTCACGAGCTGGCCCATCTTCATGTCCGACAGCCGGCAGGCCGCAAACAGCGTGGTCTTGCCGGCCAGCTCCATCACCTCCAGGTCGATGATGGCGTAGGGATAGGGGACAAAAACCTGGTGCTCGAAAACGTCCTTGTGCGTGTTGCGGGGCGAGGGGTAGAGCTTGTACAGGTCGGTCTGAATCGTTTGTGTGGCCATGGTCGTTGATGCGAGCCTGTTCAAAGGGGGCGGCAGTGCGGGTACAGTGCGGGCGAATCGTACAGTTACTTCAAGCATCCCATGGCAAGACCCAAAAGTGAATGGCCGGGCAAGGTCCTGGCCCTGATCCAGGGCGGCAACCTGCCCGCCGCCATCGCGCAGATCAAGGTGGCCCCCTCGGTGGCCGACGTGACGCGCCTGCAGACCCTGCTGGCCAAGCTGCCCCCCACTCCGGCGCTCGCCCAGTTGAACAAGTTCGTGGAAGAAGAGCGCGCCCTGCTGGCGGCGCCGCGCCTGCACCGGTCGCCATGAGCGCGCCGCCTGCCCCAGTGGTTACCGAATTGCCCGAAAGCCCTGTCGCCATGACTGTGCCCCGCGTTTCCATCCAGACCGAAGACTTCGACCTGTCTGCCGAGGTGGCGGCGCTGCGCCGCGAAAACAAGGGCGTGGGCGCGGTGTGCAGCTTTGTGGGCACGGTGCGCGACCGCAATGAAGGGGACCAGGTGGCGTCCATGGAGCTGGAGCACTACCCCGGCATGACCGAAAAATCCATCGAGGCCATGGTGGACGAAGCCTTCCGGCGCTTCGACATCTTCGGCGCCCGCGTCATCCACCGCGTGGGGCTGCTGCAGCCGCTCGACCAGATCGTGCTGGTGGCCGTGACCAGCGCCCACCGGGGCCAGAGCTTCCAGGCTTGCGAGTTCCTCATGGACTACCTCAAGACCCAGGCGCCGTTCTGGAAGAAGGAAGAAACCGCCCAGGGCGCGCGCTGGGTGGATGCGCGGGTGAGCGATGACGCCGCACTGGCGCGCTGGGGCATCACGCTGGGCAACGCGGGCTGACGCGCGGAGCCCGATGGGGCAGAAATTTGAAAAAAATTGGCTGCCTCCGCGCTTTGGTAATGCGTTTGTTGCTATAAAAGTAGTAGTAATTGGTGTTTCTCTGGCGTGGCGAATCACTGATACAGGTCAACGGCAGGCCATGAGGCGGGGTGGGGGACTGTCTTGAAATCAGGCACACGGTGCCTCAAGTGTTCTGCAATTCGGAGGACATTCCCCATGCGTCTCGACAAATTCACCACCAAGTTCCAGGAAGCCCTGAGCGATGCCCAGAGCATTGCACTGGGCCATGACAACGCCTACATCGAACCCGTGCATGTGCTGCTGGCCATGCTGCAACAGGACGACGGCCCCAAGGCGCTGCTGCAGCGTGCAGGCGCCAACGTGCCCGGCCTGCTGACAGCGGCCGAGGCGGCCGTCAAGCGCCTGCCCCAGGTGCAGGGCAACGACCAGGTGCAGGGCGGGCCCGAGCTGGGCCGCGTGCTGCAGGCCACCGAGAAGGAGGCCATCAAACGCGGCGATCCGTTCATCGCGAGCGAGTTGTTTTTGCTGGCCGTGATCGACAGCAAAGGCGACGCCGCCAAGATTGCCAAGGACAACGGCCTTACGCGCAAGAGCCTGGAGGCCGCCATTGACGCCGTGCGCGGCGGCCAGAAAGTGGACAGCGCCGAGGCCGAGGGCCAGCGCGGCGCGCTCGCCAAATACTGCCTGGACCTGACCGAGCGCGCGCGCATCGGCAAGCTGGACCCGGTGATCGGGCGCGACGACGAGATCCGCCGCGCCATCCAGGTGCTGCAGCGCCGCACCAAGAACAACCCCGTGCTCATTGGCGAGCCTGGCGTGGGCAAGACCGCCATTGTGGAAGGCCTGGCCCAGCGCATCGTGGCGGGCGAGGTGCCCGAAAGCCTCAAAGGCAAGCGCGTGCTGAGCCTGGACATGGCAGCGTTGCTGGCAGGCGCCAAGTTCCGCGGCGAGTTCGAGGAGCGCCTCAAAGCCGTGCTCAACGAGCTGGCCAAGGATGAGGGCCAGACCATCGTCTTCATCGACGAGCTGCACACCATGGTGGGCGCAGGCAAGGGCGAAGGCGCGATGGATGCGGGCAACATGCTCAAGCCCGCCTTGGCGCGCGGCGAGCTGCACTGTGTGGGCGCGACCACGCTTGACGAATACCGCAAGTACATCGAGAAGGACGCCGCGCTGGAGCGCCGCTTCCAGAAGATCCTGGTGGGCGAGCCCACGGTGGAGGCCACCATCGCCATCCTGCGTGGCCTGCAGGAGAAGTACGAGGTGCACCATGGTGTGGACATCACCGACCCGGCCATCGTGGCCGCGGCCGAGCTGTCCAACCGCTACATCACCGACCGATTCCTGCCCGACAAGGCGATCGACCTGATCGACGAGGCGGCGTCCAAGATCAAGATCGAGATGGACTCCAAGCCCGAGATCATGGACAAGCTCGACCGCCGCCTGATCCAGCTGCAGATCGAGCGCGAAGCCGTGCGCCGCGAGAAAGACGAGTCGTCGCAAAAACGCTTTGCATTGATCGAGGAAGAGATCGGCAAGCTGCAAAAGGAAATCGCCGACTACGACGAGATCTGGCAGTCCGAAAAGGCCCAGGCGCAGGGCAGCGCGCATGTGCGCGAGGCCATCGACAAGCTCAAGTTCCAGATCGAGGAGTTCACCCGCAAGGGCGACTTCAACAAGGTGGCCGAGCTGCAGTACGGCAAGCTGCCCGAGCTGGAAAAGCAGTTGAAGGAAGCCCAGGCGCAAGAAGCGGGCAAGGACGGTGCTCCTGCCGCGCGCCGCCTGCTGCGCACCCAAGTCGGTGCCGAAGAAATCGCCGAGGTGGTGAGCCGTGCCACGGGCATCCCTGTGGCCAAGATGATGCAGGGCGAGAAGGACAAGCTCTTGCAGATGGAAGCCAAGCTGCACGAGCGCGTGGTGGGCCAGCAAGAGGCAATTGCTGCAGTGGCCAATGCCATCCGCCGTTCGCGCTCGGGCCTGTCCGACCCGAATCGTCCCACGGGTTCCTTCCTGTTCCTGGGCCCCACGGGCGTGGGCAAGACCGAGCTGTGCAAGGCGCTGGCGGGCTTCCTGTTCGACAGCGAGGAGCACCTGGTGCGCATCGACATGAGCGAGTTCATGGAGAAGCACTCGGTGGCCCGCCTGATCGGCGCGCCCCCCGGCTATGTGGGCTATGAGGAGGGCGGCTACCTGACCGAGGCGGTGCGCCGCAAGCCCTACAGCGTGCTGCTGCTTGACGAGGTGGAGAAAGCCCACCCCGACGTGTTCAACGTGCTGCTGCAGGTGCTGGACGACGGTCGCCTGACCGACGGCCAAGGCCGCACCGTGGACTTCAAGAACACGGTGATCGTGATGACGAGCAACATTGGCTCGCACCTGATCCAGGCCATGGTGGGGCAGGACTCGCAGGACATTAAGGATGCGGTGTGGGGCGAACTCAAGAACCACTTCCGTCCGGAGTTCCTGAACCGCATTGACGAGACCGTGGTGTTCCATGCGCTGGATGCGCAGCACATTGCGTCCATCGCCAAGATCCAGCTGCAGTTGCTGCAATCCCGGTTGGCCAAGATGGATTTGGAGTTGCAGGTGTCGGATGCGGCCTTGGCAGAATTGGCCAAAGTGGGGTTTGACCCGGTGTTTGGTGCGCGGCCGCTCAAGCGGGCGATCCAGCAGCGCATCGAGAACCCGCTGTCCAAGCTGCTGCTGGAGGGGCGCTTCCCGCCCAAGAGCGTGATCCCCGTCACCGTGAACCCGGTGCTGGAGCCGGGCGTGTTCCAGTTCGGCGTGGCCCCGCAGGGGTGATGCGGGTGTGGGAAGGGGTGGTGGCGCGCATCCGCGCTGCCGCCCCTTTCCCAAATTGTGAAGGAGAGGTGTCGTTTGAATGATTTTGTTGCGGGCGCTGTGCGCCTGTTGCTGCGTGTAGTGGTCATTGCCATGGGGCTGGTGCTGTTTGCCAGCCTGCTGGTGGCTGCCCTGGTGCTGGCCCTGGTGTGGGTGCTGCGCGCAGGCTGGGCGCGCCTCACGGGGCGGCCGGTGACACCCTGGGTTATGCGCATGGATCCGCGCGCGGGTTTCAGCACCGTGTTCCGCTCTACCGAGCGGTGGTCTTCAAGCCGCCGTGGCGCCGCCGCACCGGCCGATGCCGGTGAAGAAGCGGCTGCGTCGCGCCGGGGCGGCATCTTGCCGGGTGCGGCCCAGGTGACCGACGTGGAAGCGCGCGAAGTCCGTTGACGGGGCATGGCCCCACGGGCCGCGCCCACCTCTGTGTGTGGGCGCCTGCCAGCAGTTTTTCGACGGCGGCACACCCGCCTGGTGCGTGATGCGCCCACGGGGGTGTCTTCTATGATCCAAGCATGACACCAGCCGATATCCACGCCCATTTCGATCTCCAACGCCAGGCGAGCCGCGCGCATGTGGATGTGCCACTGCTCGTGCGCCGGGAGCGGCTGTTGCGCATCGCCAAAATGCTCGACGAGCATGGCCCCGTGCTGGCGGCGGCGGTGCAGGCCGACTTTGGCATGCGTTCGCCGCGCCTGACCGAGGTAGCGGATTTTTTTGTGCTGCGCACCCTGCTGTCGCACACCCTGAGCCACCTCGCCCAATGGATGAAGCCCCGCAAGGTGCGCACCCCGCTATACCTGCAGCCCGCCAGCGCACACATCCAGCGCCAGCCACTGGGGGTGGTGGGCGTGATTTCGCCATGGAACTACCCGGTGCAACTGGCCCTGGCGCCCGCCATCACCGCGCTGGCCGCAGGCAACCGTGTGATGCTCAAGCCCAGCGAACTCACGCCCCACACCTCGGCCCAGCTGGCGGCCCTGGTGGCACAGTTTTTTGCCCCCGACGAGTTCTGCGTGGTGCAGGGCGATGCCAACCTGTCGGCGCTGTTTGCCTCGTTGCCGTTCGACCATCTGGTGTTCACCGGCTCCACGGCGGTAGGGCGCAAGGTGGCGCAGGCGGCGGCGCAGAACCTCACGCCCACCACGCTGGAGCTGGGCGGCAAGTCGCCCTGCATCATCGACGGCCACTGCGACATGCAGGACGCGGCGCTCAAGATTGCGCACGGCAAGCTGCTCAACGCCGGGCAGACCTGTATCGCGCCCGATTACGTGCTGCTGCCCCGGGGGCGCGAGGGCGAGTTTGCGCAGGCCTTCCGCGCAGCGGTGGCGCGCCTGTTCCCCACCATCGAGGGGAACGCCGACTACGCCTCCATCATCACACCGCGTCACCATGCGCGCCTGCGCACCATGCTGCAGCAGGCCCAGACGCAGGGGGCCGAGGTGCAGACCATCGACCCGGCTGCAGGCAAGCCCGTGGTGCACACCGTGGGCACGCTGGGCGATGGTGCCAGCCGCCAGATGCTGCCCACCCTGGTGTTCGGCGCCACGTCGCAGATGCAGCTCATGCAGGAGGAGATTTTTGGCCCCATCCTTCCAGTGATCTCGTACGAGCGGCTCGACGATGCCATAGCCCACATCAACGCCGGGCCCCGCCCGCTGGCGCTGTACTGGTTCGGGCAGAGCGAAACCGTGCGCGATGACGTGCTGCGCCGCACCGTGAGCGGAGGCGTGACGGTGAACGACACGCTGATGCACATCGCGCACGACAACCTGCCCTTTGGCGGGGTGGGGGACAGCGGCTGGGGCGCCTACCATGGCGAGCAGGGCTTTCTGCGTTTTTGCCACCAGAAGTCGGTGCTGGTGCAGTCGCGCTGGGCGATGGGCTCGCTGTTCTACCCGCCCTATGGCGCCCGGTTCGACCAGATCATGGGACTGCTGCGCCGGTGGCTGTAGTGGCAGCGGGGGGCTCGCTTTCAGGCCCTTCTTGCGCCAGTGCCGCTGCAGGCCCACCGTCCGGCGGGGCGGGGGGCCGGGTGATGAGCTGCACGATGGCATCGCGCAGCTGGCCGGTAGATACCGGCTTGTGCAGCAGCAGGGCCGATGTGGACTGCGCATCGCGCAGGCGCTGGGGCGATGTGTCGCCCGTCATGATGATGGCGGGCACGGGCGTGCCCAGGTAGGTGCGCAGCGCTTGCAGCACCTGCTTGCCTGTCTCTTCGTGGCGCAGGCGGAAGTCCGTGATGATGATGTCGGGGGTCACATCCTCCAGGGCCTCCAGCGCGTCGGCACTGGACTCGGCCGTGAGGCATTGGCAGCCCCAGCTTTGCAGCAGCGACTGCATGCCCAGGCGCACGGCCTCGTCGTCGTCGATGGCCAGCACCTTCAGCCCGGCCAGGCTGCGGGCCGAGGGGGTGGGGCTGGCGTCGTCCTCCAGCGCGCCCTGCCAGCGGTCCAGCCACAGCCGGAAGACGGAGCCCCGGCCGGGGTGTGAGCGCAGCTCCACCGAAGTCTTCATCTCACGCGCCAGCCGCTGCACGATGGCCAGGCCCAGGCCCAGGCCCTTGCGCCGGTCGCGCTCGGGGTTGCCGAGCTGGTGGAACTCCTTGAAGATGTCCTCCCACTGGTGCACGGGAATGCCTGCCCCGGTGTCCCACACCTCCAGCGCCAGCCGCTTGCCACGTGTGCGGCAGGCGATGAGCACACCGCCCCGTGCGGTGTAGCGCAGGGCGTTGGAGATGAAGTTGTGCATCACCAGCCCCACCAGCGAGCGGTCGGCATAGGCTGCGGCCGAGGTTTCGCGGGTGCGGTACACCAGCCCGGCCGTGTCGGCCTGCACGCCGAATTCCTGCTCCAGCGCCGTCAGCAGCGGCTGCACCGCAAAGGCCTCTGGCCGCACCTTCACCACACCAGCCTCCAGCCGCGAGTAGTCCAGCAGGGTGGTGAGCATTTCGGCCGCCGCACCCGAGGCCGCGTGCGCGTGCTGGAGCACCGTGCGCTGGTGGTCGTTGAGGGGGCTGCGCTGCAGCGATTCAAGGAAAAGTCCCATGGCGTGCAGGGGCTGGCGCAGGTCGTGGCTGGCAGCGGCCAGGAAGCGCGATTTGTCGCGATCGGCCTGCTCGGCCGCCCCCTGCGCGGCCAGGGCGCGCTGTGATTCGGCGCGCAGCTCGTTCACCAGGCGCTCGTTTTCGAGCTTGAGGGCAATGCTGCGCCGCGTGGCCCGGTCAGCGGTGCGGGCCTGCAGACAGGTGAGGATGTAGTACACGCTGGTCAGGAACAGCGCCGGCCACATCACAGGCCCCCCGGCCAGCGCCACGGACACCATCACCCCGCCGATGGCGCTGGTGAGGTAGGTGACGTAGGCCCGGTACAGCGGCGCCCCCAGGCCCAGTGCGCCGGACGAGACGGTGCTGATGATGCCTATGGCGTAGATCACGCTGTCGGATGTGCCCCAGTACAGCACCACATAGCCCAGGCTGCCCCAGCTCAGTCCCATGGCGGCCATGCAGGCAATCAGCTTGCGCGCGGCCTGGGGCGCGGGGTCGGTGAAGGGGGAGATGCTGCGCAGCGTGAGGTAGACGCCCGCAATCACCAGCGCATGGGTGGACAGCCAGACGGTGGTGGCCTGCGTGTCGGCCACCCGGGCCATCACCCACAGGGTGCCCAGGGCGGTGGCCAGCGACGCCAGCAGCGTCATCGGAAAGTTCTGCCGCAGCAGCGCCACCTGCTCGCGCAGCACCTCGTCGCGCTCCCACACCGGCCAGCCCCAGCGGGTGGGGGGCTGCGCGCCTGGAGGCTCGGGCGTGGTCTCAGAGGGGGTCATGGAACTGCGGTGTGGACAGGCCCAGGCGCTGCGCGGCCAGCAGCGCGGCGCTGCGGCTGTTCACGCCCAGCTGCGCAAAGATGGCGGCCACGTGCACGCGCACCGTGTTTTCGCTCAGGCCCAGGTCGCGGGCAATTACCTTGTTGGGTTTGCCGGTGCACAGCAGCGACAGCACATCCAGCTGGCGCGCCGTGAGCGAGGGCGCATCGGGCCCGCGTGTGGTGGCGCTGTTGCCGCTGTTGATGGGGAAGCAGGGCTGGCCCGACAGCGCGCAGGTGATGGCTTCCAGGATGTCTTCGGCGTTGGCCGACTTGGGCAGAAAACCATCGGCGCCCCTGGCCCGCGCCTCATGGACTGCGTCGGGCGCCACGCTGGCGGACACCAGCACGATGCGGGCCTGGGGGCAGGCCTGGCGCACCAGGCGCAGGCCGTCCAGTCCGCTCATGCCGGGCAGCTGGATGTCGAGCAGCACCAGATCGATATCGGCCCGCTGCAGCGCGCAGGCGTCGGCAATCGACCCCGCTTCGGCAATCGCGCCCACGCTGGGGTGGTCCTGCACGATCAGGCGCAGCCCGGTGCGGAACAGGGCGTGGTCGTCCACCAGCAGGAGGCGGGCATTCGGACGGGCACTTTGGAGGGCACTCATTGGACAAGTATTGCGCACAACCGGGTGTTGCGGGCTAGTCCATTTGTGCGATGGACGCAGGCTAGGTCAATTTCTAGACTTTCCGTCAAGCATTGAAAAGCACTTTGGGTGCCCGCCGATGCGCAAACCTTCGTCGTCTCACCTCGTTTTCAAAGGGCTTCCCCATGACCACCACTGCGTTGATCCACGGCTCCACCCCTTCTGCAAGTGCCCACCGGGGGGCCGAGCGGCGACCGGCCGCCCCTGCGGGCAATGGCCTGGGGGGCAATACGCTGGCACAGATCATCGAAGAGAACTGCTCGGACATGCTGGCCGCTGCGGGCGTGGTGATCGAGCACCTGGATGCCCAGGCCGGGGCTTGGCAGTTCTCTGCCGACCAGGGACAGACCTGGCGCGCCATCCGCACCGACCTGATCAACCGCCCAGGCAACCTGGGGCTGGCGCTGGACCGCGATGCACGCCTGCGGGTGCTGCCCTTTGGTGGCCACCGGGTGACGGGCGCCCGGGTGGCTTTCCATGCCGTGCAGCGCAGCCATGGTGCAGGCAACGGCAGCTATCGCGCTTATGCCCCCGACGATCGGGACGGGGACTCGCGCACGGTGACCCTGGTGCTCAGCCTGGCGGCCATCAACGGTGCACCGCCGGTGGTGCATGTGCCGCGCCCACGCAACAAGCGGGCCATGGTTCAGCGCGCGGCGGCTTCGGTGGGGGTGAGCGCTGCGCTGTCGGGCTCGATGGCCATGGCCTGAACAAGGCCACAAAGCGTGGCCGGGTGCCCGGCCGTGCATGCCACAAAGACCGCATTTTGGGGAGCGAAGCCGAACGTTTGACGAGGATAAAACAGGGGCCTCTGGGAGGCAAAAAACCGTTTGCGGCGACAATGCCGACCTTTCGCATTTTCATTCTCTGTTTTCGTTCGGTTTTTTCATGTCCAGTATCCAGGTTCGTCCCGCCACGCTTCGCGATGCAAAAGCCATCGCCCAGATCCACACCGCTTCCGCCCAAGAGGCTTACAAAGGGCTGGTGCCAGACGAGCAGTTGAAATCCATGTCGTCGGTCGAAAAGCGCCAGGCCTACTGGCGCGAGGCCATTGAGTATTGCGAGCCCCAGGTGCAGGTGGCGGTGGACGGCGAGAAGATCGTCGGCTTTGTGGGCTACGACCGCTCGCGCGATGAAAAGTCCCGCCCCACCACCGGCGAAATCTGGGCCATATACGCCGCCCCCAGCCACTGGAACCAGGGCGTTGGCCTGGCACTGTGGGATGCCGCCCGTGACGGCCTGCACGAAGAAGGCTGCACCAACGTCACCGCATGGGTGCCATTGCGCAACGAGCGTGCCATTCGTTTCCACGAAATGGCGGGCTTCAAGCAAGAACTCTCTACCGCCAAGACCAATGTGATTGGCGGCGTGAAGATCGAAGAAGTGCGCCTGAAACGGCCCATCAACGCATAGGGCACACGATGATTGAATGGAGCCGCCAGGGCCAGACACAACAAGCCCAGTGGCGCTCCGAAGCTGGCGCCCCGGCGCCGCGCCGGGTGGTCACCGCCGACGACACGCTCCCCGCCGACACGGCCTACCGCATGGCTTGTGAAGGCACGGGCCTGCTGTGGCAGGGCGATTTCCAGAACGCCCGGCACCTGCTGCAGGCGCTCATGCGGCGCACCGATTCCAAGACCGGCAAACACCGCCGCGCTGCCGCCAAGGCCGCTCAGAAGGCGGCGGTGGCCACCCCCTCCGAGGTTTTTCACCTGCACCGCCAGGCCCAGGCGCAGCGCGCGCGAGTTCTGGCGTCGGTGCTGATTCCGCTGGAGGGCGACTACAGCATTGCACTGCGCCGCGCCCCCGATTGGCGCGAGGCCTGCACCCAGGCCTGGGGGCCCGCCACCGGTGAGCGTTGCGTGGCCACGCTGCGCGAATTGCTGGGCCTGGTGGGTGCCTACGAATGGCGCAAGAAAGGCGTGGAGGTGCCCGCACTGGGCGCAGCGCCCCGCAACCGGATCCATCCGCACTACGGCGTGTTCTCACCCGTGCGGGGCGAGTATGTGGACCTAGTGGCCAGCACCCCGTTGCCCAGCCAGGCGCTGGCGTTTGACATTGGCGTGGGCACGGGCGTGTTGTCTGCGGTGCTGGTGCGCCGGGGTGTGCAGCGGGTGGTTGCCACCGACCAGGACCCCCGGGCCCTGGCCTGCGCTCGCGACAACCTGCAGCGCCTGAGCGCGCTGCCCCAGGTCGAGCTACTGCAGGCCCACCTGTTTCCGCCCGGCCGTGCGCCGCTGGTGGTGTGCAACCCGCCCTGGGTGCCAGCGCGTGCCAGCTCGCCCATCGAACATGCGGTCTACGACGAAGGCAGCCGCATGCTGCGGGGTTTTCTGGCGGGGCTGGCCGAGCACCTGGAGCCTGAGGGCGAAGGCTGGCTGATCCTGTCGGATCTGGCCGAGCACCTGGGCCTGCGCCCACGCGAGCAGCTCCTGGGCTGGATTGCCGAAGCAGGTCTGGTAGTCAGGGGGCGGCACGATGTGAAGCCGGTCCATTCCAAGGCGGCCGATGCGGGGGATGCCCTGCATGCGGCGCGGGCGGCCGAGGTGACTTCGCTCTGGCGGCTGGCAGCCGCCGTCTGAGGCGGCCTGAGCCCGCTTGAACCCGCTGAGGCCCGCCTGCGGTGGCGGCCCTCAGCCCTCCAGCAGTGCGGGCTGCGTGGCCGCGTAGAGGCCGGGCGTGGCCTCGGGGGACCGGGGCAGCAACTGCTCCAGCCGCTCGCGCAGGCTGGCCGCGCGTTCTGCCCCTGCGGCCAGGGCCACTTCCTCGAACATGGCGTCGCCCACGTCCAGCATGCTGGCGCGGTCCCGCGCGGTGCGCAGGGCCTCGCGAAAATGCTGCGCCAGCACCGGGTCGCGGCGGGCAAACAGCCGCTCGCAGGTGTCGAACAGGTACATGCGCGCACCGGCCAGCGAGCGCAGGGATTCGCCCGGCTCCGGCCGCTCGATGGAGGGGGCCTGGCTGGTGGCTTCGGCCCCAGCTGGTGGGGGGAGGGGGGCGGTGGAGGGCGTGGGCAGCTCGGCCGGGCCCGTCAGGTAGCCCTGGCGCATGAGGTTGTCCACAATCTGCGCGCCGATGCCGTTGTACATGGCCTGCAGGTCGGACAGCGGTTTGCCGTCAGCCAGCAGCAGCAGCGAACGTTCGCGCAGGCTCAGGGTGCGCACACCGGGCGATAGCTCTTGGCGGGCTTTGTCGGTCTTTTGCAGCAGCATGGGGGGCTCCGTTCGGGCTCGAATGCCCGCAATTGCAGCCGCCCGCCATGACGCCGTGATGACCCTTTGCCGCACAATCCGGAGGCTTGGCCCCGTGCTGCCTGGCCATGGAATGAGGATTGCTCACTTTTTGATAGCTTAAAAGGCATGCCTATCAGGCGCAAAGGCCTGTTTTTCTTCAAATTTTCGAGGCTGCGGCGTGTGTGCCTGGCCTTGCACAGCCCCCAACTGCGATGACCTTGCTGCTTGCCCCCATGGAGGGGCTTCTGGATTTTGTGCTGCGCGATGTGCTCACGCGCGTGGGCGGTGTGGACCGCTGCGTATCAGAGTTCATCCGCATCACCGGCACGCTGCTGCCCGACAAGGTGTTTCTGCGCTACCTGCCCGAGCTGCGCAACGGCAGCCGCACGCTGGCGGGGGTGCCCGTGCGTGCGCAGCTGCTGGGCTCCGACCCGGTCAGCATGGCCGAGAACGCCGCACGCCTGGCCGCGCTGGGCCCTGAAGGCATCGACCTGAACTTTGGCTGCCCGGCCAAGGTGGTCAACCGCCACGGAGGCGGGGCCGCGCTGCTGCAGGAGCCTGAGCGTATCGCTGCGGTGGTGGGGGCTGTGCGCCGCGCCGTGCCTGCGCATCTGCCGGTGTCGGCCAAGATGCGCCTGGGCTTCAACGACACGGGGCTGATGCGCGAATGTGCCCAGGCCATGCAGGCCGGTGGCGCGGCCGAGCTGGTGGTCCATGCCCGCACCAAGGCCGATGGCTACCGCCCTCCTGCGTACTGGGAGCACATCCCCGCCATCCGCGCGGCCGTTGCCATCCCGGTGGTGGCCAATGGCGAGATCTGGACCCTGGCCGACGCGCAGCGCTGCCGCGAGGTCTCGGGCTGCGATGCCCTCATGCTGGGGCGCGGCATGGTGGCCGACCCCGGCCTGGCCCGCGCCATCCGTGCATTCGACGCCGGGCAGCCGGATGCGGACCCGGTGGTTTGGGCCGATTTGATCCCCCACCTGGCGGCCTTCTGGCAACTGGTGTGCGACGACCTGGAACCCCGCCAGCGCGCGGGGCGCCTCAAGCAGTGGCTCAATCTGCTGCGCAGGCGGTTTGTGGAGGCCGAAGTGGCCTACCAGCATGTGCGCACGATGACGGACCAGCGCGCCATCACCGCCTGGGTGGCAGCGCAGCAGGCCGAGGCCCGCAACAGCGCCTGATCCGCCCCGGACCGCAGGCACCCTGGGCTGCTGGCTACAGCAGGTGGTCGGGCGCCAGGGGGCCCAGCAGCTGCAGCATCAGGCGCAGGGGCAGGCTGGCGTCGGGCTCCGTGGTGGCGTCGGCCAGGCCGCTGTCCTTCGGAGCGCGCCACACCAGGCCCTGGTCTGTCTGCTGCACCTGCCAGGCGGCGTCTTGCAGGGCGGCGTCGATCTGTGCCGTGGCCCGGCGCGACAGCTCGCCGCTGCGTATCAGCAGTGCCACCTCGGTGTTCTGCCGCTGCGAGCGCATGTCCAGGTTCATCGAGCCGATGACCAGCAGGCGACCGTCCACGATCATCAGCTTGGAGTGCAGCATGGCGCGCGAGCTGCCACCGGCCCCGGCGGCGCCCTGGCTGCCCATGCTGCCGGTGCCACCGAAGGCCCCGCGCAGAACCCCCGTGAGCTCGCTGCGCATCTCATACAGCTCCACCCCCATGGCCAGCAGCGTGGGCCGGTGGCGCGCGTAGCCAGCGTGGGCAATGGGCGCATCGTTGGAGGCCAGCGAGTTGGTGAGCACCCGCACGCGCACGCCCCGAGCCCGCGCGGCCGCAAAGGCACGCTCCATGTCGGGCCCGGGCACAAAGTAGGGCGAGATGATCAGCAGGTCGCGCCGCGCCTGGCCCATGAGCTGCAGCAGGCCGTCCACCACGGTGTCGGTCTGGGCCTCGCTAGTTTCGCTGTCTGGCGAGGGTGGGGCAGGGGGGTTGCCATTGCCATTGCCCAGGGTGGCATTGGCGGGTGTGGTTGGCTGCACTGCGGGCAGGGCAACTTGCCGGGGGGCGGCGGCATCCGCCGATGGGGCGGTCGCCGTCGTCGCTGCGGTGGCCGAGGCCCGGGGCCGGACCAGTGCTGCGATGGTGGCGGGGCTGGGCCGGGGCGGGTTCTGGTCGGGCAAGGGAGCGGCGGATATGCCGTCGGGCGGGATCTTGGCAGGCCGGTCTACCAGCACGGCGGCGGGGGCCCAGACAAGCGGCACCTGCTGCAGGTCCATGGGCTCCTGGTTCCAGATCCGCGCACGCCGCGTGCCCGGGGGGGTGCTGCGCCCGGTGGTGAGGGGGGGGCTGGGGGCTGCTGTGGCAGCAGCGCTTTCTACACGTTCTTGCTGTGTGGCCTCGGCGGTGCGGATGCTGTCGCGCAGGCGGTCCAGTTCCTCGCGGGTGATGAGCGACTGCACGGGGTAGGCGCGCTCGTTGTTCCAGTAGCTGTCAAAGCTGCGCGACAGGTCCTGCACGATGCTCCCGGCGGCCAGCACGTCCAGGTCCACAAAATTGCCGGAGTCCGAGTTGCCGAAATAGGCGTCCCCCAGGTTGCGCCCCCCTGTCACGCCCACGGCGTTGTCGGCGATGAAGAGCTTGTTGTGCATGCGCTGCTGCACCCGGGAGAAGTCGCCCAGCAGGCTGAACATGCGGCCCACGGGCGAGCCGCGCGCGCCGGTGAGCGGGTTGAACATGCGCATCTCGACGTTGGGCACAAAGGCCAGGCGCATCACCAGCGCATCGCGCCCGGTGCTGTGAAAGTCGTCCAGCAGCAGCCGCACGCGCACGCCGCGCCGGGCAGCGGCGGCCACGCTGAGCAGCAGGCGCTCGCTGCTGGCATCGGCATGGATGGCGTAGTACTGCAGGTCCAGTGTTTTCTGGGCGGCATCGACCAGCGCCAGGCGGCTGCTGTAGGCCGCTTGGGCGCCGCTGAGCAACACAAACCCCGAGGGGTGGCGCGCCTTCTGCGCAGCACGGCGGGCTTCCACCCACTGGCCCAGGGCGGTGTCGCCGGGGTTTGGCAAGGCGGTGGAAATGGGCCGCACCACATCCTTGGGCAAGCCCGCGCAGCCCATCAGGGCCACGGTGGCCACCAGGGCAAGAGCCCACCGACTGCGGCGGGCCAGGGATGTCAGCAGGGGGGAGAAGGAGGGCAGGTGGGGCATGGCGCGATGGGGGATTGTGACCTTGGAGCCGCCAGGGTGTTGCTCCAAGGTGTATCCCGGTGCCCGGCCCGGGCCTGTCGGACGAGGCCCCAAGTCGCCCAATAGATGCACCAACCCCGGGGCCTGCCCATGCCCCGCCAGGCTCGGTGCTGTGGGTTTACCAGCTCACTTCGCGGTCGGGTGTGGCGCTGATCTTGTGGATGGAGAGGTCGGCCCCGTCGAACTCTTCTTCTTGCGTAAGGCGCAGTCCCACCGTGTGTTTGAGCAGGCCATAGACGATGAGACCTCCCAGCAGTGCCCAGATCACCCCGAGCCCCGTGCCAATCAGCTGCGCCGACAGGCTGACGCCGCCCAGGCCCCCGAGCGCCTTGCTGCCAAAAATGCCCGCCGCCAACCCGCCCCAGGTGCCACACAGGCCATGCAGGGGCCACACGCCCAGCACGTCGTCGATCTTCCACTTGTTCTGGGTGAGGGTGAACATCAGCACAAAGATGGCGCCCGCCACCGCGCCCACCACCAGCGCCCCCAGGGGATGCATCAGGTCCGAGCCTGCGCACACAGCCACCAGCCCGGCCAGCGGGCCGTTGTGCACAAAGCCCGGGTCGTTCTTGCCCAGCACCAGCGCCGCCAGCGTGCCGCCCACCATGGCCATGAGCGAGTTGACCGCCACCAGGCCCGAGATCTTGTCCAGGGTCTGCGCACTCATCACGTTGAAACCGAACCAGCCCACCACCAGGATCCACGCGCCCAGCGCCAGAAAGGGGATGTTGGAAGGCGGATGGGCCGAGATCGCGCCATCCTTGCGGTAACGGTTGGCGCGCGAGCCCAGCAGGATCACAGCAGGCAGGGCAATCCAGCCGCCCATGGCGTGCACCACCACCGAGCCCGCAAAGTCGTGAAACTCTTCGCCCGTGACGGCCTTGATCCAGGCCTGCACGCCGAAATGCTGGTTCCAGGCAATGCCCTCAAAGAAGGGATAGACAAACCCCACAATCACCGCCGTGGCCATGAGCTGGGGCCAGAACTTGGCCCGCTCGGCAATCCCCCCGGACACGATGGCCGGAATGGCGGCCGCAAACGTGAGCAGGAAGAAGAACTTGACCAAGGCATAGCCGCTTTGTTGTGCCAGCGACTCTGCCCCCATGAAGAAATGCGTGCCATAGGCCACGCTGTACCCCACCACAAAATAGACGACCGTGGACACCGAGAAGTCCACCAGGATCTTCACCAGCGCATTCACCTGGTTCTTCTTGCGGACCGTGCCCAGCTCCAGAAAGGCAAAACCGGCGTGCATGGCCAACACCATGATCGCCCCGAGCAGAATGAACAGAGCGTCCGTGCCCTGTTTGAGTGCTTCCATAACATCCTCGCGCTAGTGATTGATCGACTCTGGTGCATGTCGGCTGTCTGCAACAGATGTGCACCAGATTGATGCAAAAGTCGTGCCAGATATTGGTGCGGATGTTTGCACTGATATGGGGCGTTGCGGGGTTGGGGTGGTGCGTGGCTGTGTGTAGTCCGGTGCCGTGCATCGGGCGGGCGGGAGATTGTTTCTCTGGCAAGGTCCTCGCTCGGCCCGGCTTAGGGTGTCTACCGGGTTAGTCATGAAGGTGCGGCGTCTGGAAGGTGCCTGTGCCAGAGGGATGGCAGGCATCGGTCGCGATGCCGCGAGCAGTTGCTACCGCTGCGCCCTCATCCACCCGGTGCGACAGCAGGGGGGGCTGTGTGGGGGGGGGGGCAGGCGCTCCCGACACTGAATCGGCCGTGCGACTACTGATTTCAGCGCACCGGTATGCCGAAAAAAAGCAGGGGAGGGGCCGGGTCCCGTCAGAAGGTGTCGTGCCCTGGCACCCGGGCCACGAGGCGCAGGTCAGGCCCCAGCCGTTCCACCGATATGAAGTCCAGCTTCAGCCCCTGGGTCAGGGCTTCAAAAGGCCCCACCTGGGCCAGTCCGAGCCCGGGGCCTAGCAGCATGGGAGCCATGTAGATCAACAACTCATCGACCAGCCCCTCGCGCAGCAAAGAGCCGTTGAGCTTGTGGCCGGCTTCCACATGCAGCTCGTTCACTCCCCGGGCAGCCAGGTCGCGCAACATCGCGGCCAAGTCCACCTTGCCCTGTGCGTTGGGCAAACAGATCACGGTGGCACCGCTCGCCTCCAGAGCGGCCTTCTTCTCGTCGTTCTGGATGGCTGCGTAGATGTAAGAAGCGCGGCCAGCCATGAACAGGCGGGCGTCTGTAGGGGTTTGCAACTGGCTGTCCACCACCACCACATGGGGTTGGCGCGGCGTGGGCACCTCGCGCACATCCAGGCGGGGGTTGTCGTCCAGCACGGTGCCGATGCCGGTGAGCACTGCGCAGGCGCGTGCGCGCCAGGCATGGCCATCGGCGCGCGCCGTGGGGGAGGTGATCCACTGGCTTGTACCGTTGGGCAAAGCGGTGGCGCCATCCAGCGAGGTCGCAGCCTTCATGCGAACCCAAGGGATGCCCCGCACCATGCGACTGAAAAAACCGATATTGAGTTCGCGGGATTCAGCGGCCCCGGGACCGACTTCCACGGCCACCCCCGCCGCACGCAACCGGGCAAATCCCTGTCCCGCCACCAAAGGGTTGGGGTCCGTGAGGGAAGCCACCACCTTGCCAATCCCGGCAGCCACCAACGCATCGCAGCATGGCCCCGTGCGCCCCTGGTGTGCGCAGGGCTCCAGCGTCACGTAAGCGGTTGCGCCCCGGGTGCTGTACCCCGCTTCTTGCGCAGATCGCAGCGCCATGACTTCCGCATGGGCCCCTCCCGCCTGCTGTGTGTGACCGCTGCCTATTTCCCGCCCGTCCGGCGCTACCAGCACACAGCCCACGCGCGGATTGGGGTTGGAAACAAAAAGCGCCTGGGCGGCGAGCCCAAGCGCTTTGTTCATCATGGTCGTCAACTCGTCGGTGCATTGCATGGGCGGATGCTAATGCATGGGCCAATGGCTATGTCGGAGGACTCGCCACTATCAAGTCCGCCCTGAACGATTCAGTTCTCAGCAGCAGACCTGTCTGCGGCCACCGGGTGCAGCGAGCAGTGCCGCGATGACCGCCTGCATCGACAGCCCGAATCGGGCGCATAGACGCCGCAGCGCGGCCAGGATCAGGCGCAGGTTGTGCCCGGCGCCACACATCACCGCGTGCAGCGCATCGCCCAGCGCGCCCTTGAGCGGATTGCGGGCAAGCCGCCCATCCATCTTCATGTGCCCGATGGCTGGCTCGATGGCACTGCGCCTTTTGATCATGGCCTTGAGCGCTCGGGTGATGCCACGCTGTTGGCCTGACATCAGAATGCGCACGCCTTCGATCTGCGTACCCCGATAGCCCTTGTCCACTATGGCCGTGGTCGGCGGTTTGTCCGTGCCGGTGAGAATGCCCACCTGCTCCAGTGTCTCGGCCAGTGTGTGGCCGTCGTAGGGGTTGCTCGGCATGGAGCGCATGCCCACCACCAGCCCTTCCTTCAAGGTGGTCGCAATGCTCACTTTCACGCCGAACTCATAGGGGGTTCTGGCTTTACCCTTGCTGATGCACTCCACCTCGGGTGCATGCAATGCGTACAGTTTGTTCTTGTCTTTGGCGCGCTGGGTCAGGATGCGGCCCATGCGTTGCAGCAGGTCCTCGACCTTGGCTTTGGCCAACTCAGGCAGCGCGTGCAGTTGGCGGGCAACTTCACGATGCACCTGGCCCACGCGGGTGCGCAGTGTCCTCGCAGCTTTCTTCATGCGCTTGAATTGCTTGACATGCGCGTAGCGCCCGATCTGCGCGGCCAGGCGAGGGGCTACTCGGTTGTAGTTCTGGCGCAGTTGCAGACTGTGCTCCTGGGCCACCTTCACCAGGTGCTGGCGGCTCTTGTCCAGCAGACGGCTGTCGGTGGGATGGGTGATGGCTTTGGGCATGACGGTGGTGTCTGCGATCACTTGCTGCATGCTGGAGCTGCGAACTACACCGCCCCGGTGGGGAGCGTCAATGCTGGCGGCCAGCAGTGTCTCCACTCCTTCTTCTCCAATGCGCTTTCTCCATCGCGTGAGGCCGGAGTGGTAGATGGGCAACTCGGTTTGAAGATAGGTCTCACCGCAAAAGAACTGCCAGTACGGGTTCTCCACCCAGGTGTTGACCACGGCTTCATCGGAAGCATTGAGGGTGTGTTGAGGTACAGCAGCCCTGCGATCAGGCGCGCACGCAAGGCAGGCCGGCCCCACCCGGAAGTGAACGACACCGCAAAGGTACGCTCGATCTCGGCCCAGTCGGTCAGCGTGGCCAATCGGACCAGCGGGTGCTTCATGTTGAGCTGCTCGTACAGCCTTGGGCGAAACAACTCACCGGACTGCGGCTGTGAAGGCTTGGGACCCATGGACTACCCCAGAGGAGTTTGCAAGAAAACAGGTACGGGCAAAACCATACCTTGCAAATCCCGCCCCCATCAACCCCAAGAACTACGAATCAGATCAACAGCTTGCAAGTTTTTCAGGGCGGACTACCTATTCCAGCATTCGGTGACCAAAGAAGCTGATGCGGCAGATGCCGCGCCTCGCACGCCAGCGTGCGTCAGCGTGTAGTTTCCGCATCTGTCTCCCACCTGTCCGCCAGTTGGTGTCGCAGTCAGTGTGTATGCGGTGCCTGACGCGGCGCTCGCGGGTGGCGATGCCAGGGCGATGGTGTAGCGGCCAGACTTGATCGTGGTGAGGGTCGTCGGAAACGATGCTGTTGGTGGATAAGTGCCTGTTGCTGTGGCTGCGCGCTCCATCCATTGGGCTGCCTGGAGCAAGGCAGCGCGCGCTTCTGCACGGTGCCCACGCCGCACATATTCTGTGTAGCTAGGAAACGCAATGGCGCTGAGAATGGCCACGATGGCGACCACAATCATGACTTCAATCAGGGTGAAGCCTCGTTGCTGCTGATTCATCTGCAATCCGTTTCAGATACGTAAATTACTGCAACTGCCGCCAATTAACAGTTGATGCTGGTTTTGGTAACTGGGCTGTGTTGCCACCACCACCACCACCACCACCACCACCACCACCACCACCACCACCACCACCACCGATCTTAATAATGATTCCCCTCCCTCTCAAAGAGATGCCTTCGGGGGACGTGGTTGTGCGATTGGTGTCATTGTCCTGTGCGGCCGCTGCCTGATAAAGCCCATCACCGTTCGCATCCAAAATTTGCTGCGTGGGCTTCAAACCATACTGAACACCCAAAAACGTTCTATAGCCCCTGGCTGGCGTCGACGTGGGTTGGCATGTCTCTCCTGTTGTGTTGCCTCCAGATGCAGGAACAACACTGAGGAGGTCAATAACGTCGCTGCCATCATAGAAACTGGGCATGTTCAAAACCCGCTCACCAGTAATCGGCAACTCGAAATACCATCCCTTTTGAGTGCCGGCCAGTGAGTACGTCAGCGTAGTCTGAGTTGTGGGCATACGCCAGAAGCTCTCACTGCTACTGGCTCCTTGCCCGGCAATGACTGGTGCGCTAAACACCCGTTCTACAAGCTTGGTGTCTCGCCCGTTGGTCCCGATGGCTGTCGGCGTTACCACAGTTGTGTCAATAAGTACCTTGCCCAGGTTGGGGCCAGCGGCTGTATCCAGCTTGTAGCGCGTATTATCCAATATCGAGTAAAGCGTTTGCACCGTTACATCGGTTCGATCGGCTTCTGTAACATTTCTGCCGGTCCCAAAAACAACCATCATACCGCCGACGGTTGTATTCGCCCTGAGGTTGGGGGCCGCAGTGATAGGCTGGCGGTTTGCCGTATTTGCTTTCTCTACAGCAGTGTAAAAGGGCGTGCATGCAGTGCACCCCGCTGCAGAAAAAGCAACTTTCCAATTGGCTGCGTCTGCATTTGAGACATCGAACTTCCAAATATTGCCGCGCAAATCTCCCGCATAGATCATGTCTACGGTGCCATCGCCGTTAACATCTAGCAGGCGTGGTGTGGAAAGCCCGTTTGCCGTAGACTCTGTTCCTGTACTGGCGGCGTTAATCTTTTTTATGGATTTGTCCCCATCAAGGTATTGAATCAGAAGAACAGGGTCTTCGCTGCCGCTGTTGTACCCATTTCCCAATACAACAGCCCAGCGGCCATTGTTCATGCGTGTTATTTGGGTGGCAATCTGCGAATTATTCTCTGAAGTAACAGGGTCTCCGAATATATAGCCAATATCACTGTCAGTTCCATCGGTCTTATCCATCACGACGAGCGATGATGCATTAGCTGCTAAAAAGTTGGAGGTTTCGGCTCCCGCTGTGTATCCAGGGCGAGTGACATCCAGAACATAATAACCTTTGCCACCGGCGCCCAATGTTCCCACCAACATCGTTTTCCATGATGGAAGCGCACTGGTTCCTGTGTTGACATCTCCCGTAAAAGGTGATCCATCAACAAAATAGCGGTGACTGTAATCTTGTTTCGACAACTGCGAAAGATTTTTTATGACTCCCTGAGGAACATATGCAATCTTCTCAGTACCATCTGCAGCTGAGAAGCCATGCAACATGCCATCATTGCCACCAACATAAAGCATGGGCATACGATATCGCTGGGCATTCGCAAAAGTGCGATACCCATCTACAGTCAGGCCATTATTGGGAGGGCCGATGTACCAAAGCGTGGAGTTGGCAATGTCGCCCTGTCGGGATCGGCGAACCCGAAAAGGCTCTGTTGCCGTTGTCCCCTCTTTGGTTCTGTCTCCCCGAACATAGTTAAGTCGGTCTTCTCCGAGTGTATCGGTCGCAGAATCAACGGTATTTAACAGAGTTTTTTGGGCCGCACTAAGGTTGGCCCAGGTAAATGTAGTACCTGCTGCCGTTGTATCGTTATAGGTAAAAATCAGCCTGGAGGATATGTCGGCTGCTGACAGTTCATCCAGCTTGTCCCCGGTAGTTTTTCCTCTCACGGGCAGGGTTGAAGTCGTGCCCCATGCAGTATTGTCAGAAAGCGCTCCGGTCGCGGCAGCAACTGTTTTTGATCCGATCCCACCAATCCAGCCATCTGCTTCATAGGTGGAAAAAAATGCGGTGGTTCCTTGGTTGCTGATGGAGCTGGAAGCGCTTGAAAAACCTGTGATCGGCCTGGTAGAGTC
Source organism: Acidovorax sp. GW101-11A03 (assembly GCF_059424825.1). Lineage (NCBI taxonomy): Bacteria > Pseudomonadati > Pseudomonadota > Betaproteobacteria > Burkholderiales > Comamonadaceae > Acidovorax > Acidovorax sp. GW101-11A03. Next base: position 63,875 of record NZ_JBWKZU010000030.1, read on the forward strand.
TGCAATAATAGTGCCCACAATGTCTTTGAAGGCATTGACCAAGTCTTGCGACGTCTGAGCCGGATAGAATTTTCCCCGGCTATTAATGGCGGTGTGCCACAGCTCTTCTTGACGACCACTTTCATTGGTCGTCAATGGGTCGCGCCAAAGCCGAGTGCCAACAATGGCTCGCGAAAAATCCCCGCCGTACATGCCTTGTGCAATGTTGAACATGGGATTGGTGCCAATATTGGGCCAGTTTGCCGCTGCATTGTATCCAATCGTATACGTGACCATGTGCTGCCAGTTGGCAGGATTGTTTTTTGGATTCCAGTATTGTGGAATGGTTGCCGTGGTGGCTCCGTCGGCAAATGTTTCAGAACCTGATTTCTTTATGAGTGGAACAACTTGATTGTTGATCCCTGATTGGAGGTCATGCCTCCAGTAATTAAATGCCATATCAGATAATGTGGATACGGCATTTGTCCCCCAGTCATCCCTGTAGATGCGGGTTTCAGGTGCTGTTATGTCGTAGGATGTTCCATCTGGCAATGTGTGATTCGTGCCGTCGTCATTGTTGATGGTGTTGGAGGGGTTGTTGTTCCAACCTCCATCAGTCATCAATATGTTGTACGAGCGTCGGCATGCATGGATAGGCGCCTCGGTGGTGCCGGGATCAAAATTGTAGGGATTGTTGATTCCTGTAGTTTTCAAGTATTCACCTGCAACCCCTTGCATTCGGTGGGTGGGAGTGTTTCCGCCTGCAACTAGTGTATTCACCCATTTGATGAAATTTCCCCGATGGCTGTTATCAGTGGGATCGTCAAGTCCACGGAGGACTTTCATTGAATTTTTGCTGTTGCAGCTTACGTCGGTGCTGGGTATGGTGTTGCAACCCCAAAGCGACTGATAGGCAAGTCGTATGGAATCATCCGGCACGTTGGCTGGTCGGAAAGTTTCTTTCAGTGCGTCTTTCAGGGCGGTAATGCCTGCTGCGCCCATACTGCCAGAGTTGTCAACCGATACGATGATATTTGGCGCGGGCTCTCTGCTTGCCGATCCGGCTGGATATTGGACAAGGCTCAAAAATTCGCCTGCAAAAACAAATTGAGGCAAGCCGATAGTGCCAATGATCAGTGCGATGGCAGTTTTCCGAAAGTTATGATTTCTTTTCATATAATTTCCTGATGTTGCCGTGAATTAGTTGGTTTCGCCGGATATGGATGGGAATGCCACGATATTTTGCAAAACAACTTGTGTACTTGGTTTGAGGCCGCGGGCAATGGCTGTAATACGGTAGAAAATTTTGGCGTTAACCACTTCAGGTTCCGCCCCGGCTAATACACCAGGACCTGTTTCTTTGGGTTCGTACTTGATGACTTCTACCCAATACCAAGCCCCTCTGCCTGCCGTTGTGTCTGCCAAGATGGGGTTGCTGGAGGTGCCTGCGCTTGCCCCCGTGTACTGGCCGTATCTAGCGCCAATATTGGCTGCAATCATGGCGCTCATCGTAGTGGAGTCGTTCCAGAAATCCTGTGCACCAGTGCGGAACTGACAAATGCCGTTGAAGCATTTTGTGGTCTGGGCATCGAGCGTATAAGTCAGTGCATCGAGTTCATCATGGGCTGTAGGGTAAAGGGTCGAACTAACAACTGTTCGTTGATTGGTGCCCGCTTCCGTGCCTTGGCGAATATCAAGTTCAGCATCTTGCAGCATAACTTGCGCTGCCTCAAATGCTCTTTGATAGTCTGTATCGTTTCCCACGATGAGTTCGTTGAAAAATGCTGTTCTTGATGCCCACAAGGCCAGCAGCATTGACATCAAGACCAGTACGATGACAATGAAGAGCGAGATACCCTGCTGATTTTTATATTTTTTCATGACTGGCTCACGATATGGCCTTTGGCCAAGCATGGTTGCGAATATGAAATATATTTTTGAATACCATTCGTAATTTGTTTCCTCGGGTTGCAGTAGTTCCGTCGCATTTTGTATAGCTTGCACCGATGGTATCTAAAAATTGCTCGCCCTCGAGTTCAAGACATACTTCAATGCCATATACCTGAGGCCAGTCTGTTGGGCTTAAGTTTGCTGCAGATGCATAGCGAAATTGTGGCTGGCTATCTGCTATGTTCAATTTCTGCTGTAAATAGCGAATCCTTAGATCCACCAAATTACTAATGATTGGTTGGACATTGCCAGTACTGTTTGAGCATTCAAGGTCAGCGCCATTCTTTCGAAGCTCATTGAGGATAATTGGGGCTGATGCAATCCCAGGATTGCTTCCTAAGCAGTCGCTGACAAGATATCCCTCTATTGGCGTGGAGGATGGCGGGGATGGGTATATAGACTCGCTCGCATTGACGTAACGCAATGATATTATGAACTGGCTGGCAGTCGGTGTGTCCAGTCCTGCAATGGGTGGGAGGCCAGATAGCGTAACAGCAGTCGGTTGAACAAATGTCGCTGCATCGCGCGGATCCGCTGCTGTATTGAGTGGTCTTCCTCCGGCTTGGCGTAATTGCTGTCCAATTACTCTGAAAGCATAAGATGCCTGTTGTTGCAGAGTGGTGGTGTCACTAACTGTGGTAGTTACTCCTCGTGACACCATAATTGCGCCCAAGCCAACACTGATTGTGAGCAGGCCGATTGTTAATCCAATCAATAACTCTATAAGTGTGGCTCCGCGTTCTTTTTTCTGCATGTGGGAGGAAATAAATGAATTTAAGGCGCTATGCGCTATTTGACTGGTGTGCATCATAGGCTCTATTCAGATGTCAGAACAAAAAACCAGTGAGCCGCTGGGTATGCATCGTTGGGTAAGGTTAATATATTGCAAGTGGCAAATTTTCCCCGCTGGGCAGGTTACAGACCCAGAAGTTGAAGTTCCAGTTACTGAAAAAATGGCCTTGTATGCAGATGTGTCTGCCAGTGAATCGCCTTCGCGGGCGCGTTCATTTTCTCGCCAGGAGAGCATCACTCCCAACTGCCTAGCGTCGCTTCCAGAAACAAAGACAGTTGCATCACCAACGGGCAAATTTGCCCTCACACTGCGTAACCAGCGATCCACGTCGTAAGTGGCCAATTGGGCCGCGGTACAGCTTGAGGTGGGAAATCCTGAGTCGATCGCACAAGCCGGGGGGGAGCCCAATGTCGATGCCCAAGCAACGGCATAACTGGCGGCATTACCAATCGCGTTGGGGTTGGCTCTGACCCGCTCGCTAAGGTCCTCAATCAGCTTGACGGCTTGAGCGCGCCTGACGCCGGTTTGGGTATCAGCCAGTGTTCGCATCTGAATGCCCACTATGCCAAGTAGTCCAAGCGCCATCACTACGATTGCAACCAATGATTCGAGAAGCGTAATCCCTTTTTGGGAGGTCTTGCGGCTGTAGGAGGAGTCACAAACTAGCATGTCACGCTTTCTTTAACAACACGGACTCGCCCGCCGGATGAGAAGCAAACCGCAGTCGCGGCAGGTGATGCCACGCCACCTGCTCGTGGGACGATGGCGAAGCTGGCCGCATTAATATTATTGGTGCGCCCCCATCGATCGAAGCGAAATGATGCCGCGCTATTGTTGTTCATAACATTTACACTCGTGGGCATTTGAAAAGATTGTAGGACCTCTTCTCCTGCATCTAAATTTCCGTCCTCATCTGTGTCCACAAAAATAATCCATCCGCAACTCCATTCTTGATTGGTCGAAGCGAATGTGCAGCCATCCGTGCCATTTGCAATCTTTCTAACACTAACCTTGCCGCCTCGTTTGATGGCCTCCGATCGCGCTACATAAATTGTGCTGGTAATGTTGTTTACTGCTTGGTTGGTGCGCCAGCGCTCAATCATGGGACCAAAGCTTGGGCCTGCCATGGCTGTAAGCACGGCCAAGATTGTTATGACAATCAGCAACTCAATGGCTGTGAAGCCTAGAGCGTGCCGTGACGCCTGGGCTAGTCGCCTTGCTGGATCGGGGTGGTGTACGAGCATGCAGCGCATGATATTCCTTTGGAGTCTGCCTAGAGGAGGGGGGGGGATGGGTGGCGGCGAATGAGCGATGAGTGGTGTTCTCTACCGTGTGTAGCCGAGGCATGCGCCTGCATTGCTACGACCTCGGCACTCGCGTTTCAATCGACGGTCTCTCTCCGCGCGGGACTCTCCCGAGCTGCTCTTTGGCTGCTTGGCTCGAGGCTGCTTTTTTGTGGAGTCATTGGTGCTTTGTGCTGTGTTGGGATTATTTTTTGTGTGGGTTTTTAAGTGGGCTGCATTTGGAGTGCCGAGAGTTGTAAAAAAAATAAGGAGACAAAGTAATTGAAAATTTATTGATCGCATGTTGGGCGGATAAAATTTACAAGCGATGGGGATGCTGTTTTTTGGGGTTTCTTTTTTGTAATATAAAGTGATGGGTGGTTTGTAAGAAAAATTGTTTTCTTCCATGCATCAACTTTGTTGGTACATAATTGGGTTGTGATTTTTAAAGTAAGCTTGGTTGCTAGGGACGCTCTTCACGAATCGGTTCTGGCTGTGCCGTAGCGACGCCCGAACTAAAACAGCACCCGCTTTGGGTAGTTGGGCACGCCCAGCAGGCACTGCACGAGGGGAATTGCCCGGCTTCGCGGGGGCATTACGCTCCTTGCAGACGCACCTGCCCCATACAAGCCATCAACTTGTGCCTCGCCATCCAC
>NZ_JBWKZU010000031.1:0-66143 GCF_059424825.1 Acidovorax sp. GW101-11A03
GTACAGGGCTTCGACAGGCTCAGCCCGAACGGTGTTGGGTGATCGAAGGTGGGTTCATCAAAACCCGTTCACGCTGAGCTTGTCGAAGCGCGGTGCAGGGCTTCGACAAGCTCAGCCCGACCGGTTGGGATGGCTGAACGCGAGTCCGTAGGAAAACGCCCGCGCAGCCTCACTCCATCGACGGATCGATCAGCACCTTGGCCCCGGTATTGCGCGGGCCATAAAAAGCAATCGCCTCTGCACTCAGCGCCCCCGCCAGCGACACCGTGCGCGCATAGTGGCTGGCAAACGTGGTCTTCAGCTCGGCGGCCACGCGCGCGCGCAGCGCCTGGGTGGCCTCATTGCCAATCTTCTGCAGAAACGGAAACAGCAGCCACCCGCCCATGCCCCAGGCCATGCCAAAGGTGCGGTGCACTTCGGTGGGCCGCGTGTCCAGGTGGCCGTACAAATACACCTGCTTGTGCACGGCCGAACCGTAGCGGCTGTACTCCTTGGCCGTGCGGTTGATGGCGGCCTCCATGCACTGCAGGATCTGCCCGGCCAGCGTGCCGCCGCCCGTGGCGTCGAACGCAATCGTGGCACCGGTGGCAGCCAGCGCATCCGTCAGGTCGGCCATGAAGGTGGGCGCGCTGCTGTCGCACACATACTGAGCGCCCATCTCGCGCAGCAGCGCCGCCTGCTCTGGCTTGCGCACGATGTTGATCAAAGCGATGCCGTCCTTCTGACACACCTTGTTCAGCATCTGCCCCAGGTTGCTGGCCGCAGCGGTGTGCACCAGCGCAGTGTGGCCCTCGCGCTTCATCGTCTCCACCATGCTCAGCGCCGTGAGCGGGTTCACAAAACACGATGCGCCCTCGGCCGCCGTGGTGCCGGGTGGCAACACCAGGCATTGCGCCGCAGGCATGGCGCGGTATTGCGAATACATGGCGCCGCCGATGACTGCCACCGTGCGGCCCAGCAGCGCCTGCGCGGCGGGCGATGCGCCTGCGGCCACCACCAGGCCTGCGCCCTCGTTGCCCACCGGCATGCTCTGGCCCAGGCGTGCGGCCATGTTGGGCATGGCGCGCTCGGGGATGCGGGCCGTGGCCACCGGCCGATCGGCCGTGCCGCTGACCTGCACGGTGGACCAATCGGCCGGGCCTAGCAGCAGGCCAATGTCCGACGGGTTGATGGGGGTGGCCTGCACCTGGATCAGCACCTCATCGGGCCCCGGCGTGGGCACGGGTGTGGGCTCCAGGCTGAGCTGCAAGGTGCCGTCGGGCTGGACGAGCGAGCGCAATTGCAGGGCGGTGGTAGGGATGGTGACGGTGGTGGTCATGAATGCCTTTCGAGGGGAAAGAGGGCGCGCCTTTCGTTCCACTGCGCGGCCCGGTGCCAAGCATTAGAACGTGATTGCGCTAGAAACACCGTCGCGCAAGTGCCTTGTGGCGGCAGGGGCGGCCTGTGTCTTCAATCCCCCAGCGTCCGCACCATCTGCTCATACATCGCATCCACCGCCGGTGAGCGCTGCGACACCTTGCTGCGCAGCACCGCCACATGCATGGCATCCAGCGGCGGCAGGTCAAACTCCGCCGGCAGGTTCTGCAAGATCTGCAGGTGGGGCGGCACGCTGCAGCGCGTGAGCACGGCCACGGCCAGGCCGCTTTCCACGGCGGCCAGTTGGCCCGCCAGGCTGGAGCTGTGGTACACGATGCGATAGGCCCGGCGCCGCGCCGCCAGCGCCGACAACGTGGCCTGCCGCGCCATGCTGGCCGATTCGTACACCGCAATGGGCAGCGGGTCGCGCCGCCACACCTCGTACTGCGCAGCGCCAACCCACACCAGCGGCTCATCAAACAGAAAGCGCCCGCGCTGCGGCTTGTCGCGCGAGACCAGCGCCAGGTCCAGCTCACCACGCCCCAGGCGCGGGATCAGCGATGTGGACTGCTCGCATGTCAGCTCAATCTCCACCCCCTGGTAGCGGTGCGCAAAGCTGCGCAGCACCGGCGTGAGGTAGGCGCTGGCGTAGTCGTCTGGCACACCCAGCCGCACGCGGCCCGCCAGCTTGGGGCCAAACAGCGCCGCATGCGCCTCGGCCTGCAAATCGAGCACACGGCGCGCGTACGACAACAGCTCGGCCCCGGCTGGCGTCACCTCCAGGTGGCGCGGCCCGCGCAGCAGCACCGGGCGGCCCAGCGCGGTCTCCAGCTTCTTGATCTGCATGCTCACGGCCGATTGTGAGCGGTGCACCAGCGGCGCCGCGCCCGATAGCGAGCCCGCATCCACCACTGCCACAAAGGCGCGCAGCCAGTCGATCTGAAAGTCTGGGTAGTTCATGGGCGGTTTGCTTTGAATTCGCTTATCGAATGGTATCTGTTCGATTTATCCGTTTTACAGCGTAGCCCGAAACCCGGACCATCGGCGGCATGAACCACTCCCCATCCCATACCGCCGCATCGCCATCCCTTGCCAGCACACCGCAGCCCGCCAACGCACACACCCGCGAGCGCGACGGCCAGTGGCTGCTGATTGCCGGTGGTGTGCTGCTGGGCACCATCGGCGTGTTTGTGGAAGAAGCGGGCCAGCACCCGCTGGTCACCGTGTGGTTTCGCTGCGCGTTTGGCGCACTGGCGCTGCTGGCCTGGTGCCTGGGCACGGGGCGGGGGCGCGAGCTTCTGCTCAGCGGCAAAGCCCGCTGGGTGGCCTGCGCCACGGGCGTGCTCATGGTGCTGAACTGGGCGCTGTTTTTTGCGGCCATCCCGCGCACCTCCATCGCCGTGGCCACGGTCATCTTTCACATCCAGCCCATCTGGGTCATCGTGTTTGGCGCGCTGTTTCTGCGTGCGGCCATCTCGCCCCTGCAGTGGCTGGCCACCCTGGCCGCGCTGGCGGGCCTGGTGCTGACCACCGGGCTGCTCGACGGCACGGCCGCAGCCGCTGTCACAGAAAGCAACAACAGTCAGGGCTACCTGGCGGGCGTGTTGATGTGCCTGGGCGGCTCGCTGTGCTACGCGGGCGTCACGCTGCTTGCCAACACGCAAAAGGCCATCAGCCCCTACGCCATTGCCCTGTGGCAATGCCTGGTTGGTGCGGTGGCGCTGGCATGGGCGCCCTTCGTGCTCGGGTGGCCGCCACTGGGCGCCGCTTGGGGCTGGCTGCTGGGCCTGGGCGTGCTGCACACGGGGCTGGCCTATGTGGTGCTGTTTGCAGGCATGGCGCGCCTGGGGCTGGGGCGCATTGCGGTGCTGCAGTTTGTGTACCCGCTCACCGCTGTGCTGGTGGACTGGGCGGTGTATGGCCGCACGCTCAGCCCCGTGCAGTTGGCGGGCGTGGGGCTGATGGCGGCGGCGCTGTGGACGCTGCGGCGGCCTGGCAATGCCGCCGCCAGCGCTGGCTGATCTGCCTGGCCCGCGTCAAATCGGCTGATCTGCCAGCGGCACAAACACCACCGTGTGCGCCTTGCACTCAGCCTGGTCCGGCGGTTGCCACAGGTCGCTGGCCAGCTCAAAAATGTGGGGCGGCACCACCATGGAAAAAGTCTCGCCCCTCTCGGCGTTGCGCTGGTTCACACGCGCGCGGCGCAGCTCGCGCGGGGCGTCCAGCACGTACACCGTCATGGCATCGGCCCAATGCCCCATGCGGGTATAGAACGCATCCCGCTCCTGCTGCCGGATGAGGCCAATCTCCAGCACAACATCGGTGCCAGCGTGCAGAACAGCTTCGGCGGTTTTCCAGATCTGCAAGAGGCAGCGCTGAGTGCGCGCGATATACCAGGCCATCACATCGGCGCCAGGCAGGTCCGGTCGGTCGGGCGAGAACAGCGTGGCCATCCAGTCGTCCAGGTTCAGCGGCACGGCGCTGTGCTGCTGCACCAATTCGCGGGCAAAGGTGGACTTGCCTGCGCCGACCGGGCCGATGACCAGGTGAATGCGAGGGGCCGTGCAGGCAACGGCTGTGGGGACTGCGTGGTTGGAAGTGGTGTGCACGAGAAAGGGCTCCAGAAAAACAAAAAGCCCCCTCTGCAAGCAGAGAGAGCTTTCCATGCGACGGACGAAAAAAAGCCCTCGACGGTGGTGGAGGGCTTTGCGGTTCGCCTAGGCCCAAGAGGCCAAGCGCGATGGGGCAGTGTAGGGGCCTGCTGCGGGGTGCGTCAACCGGTGGTCGGTGCGCCGTGTGTTGAGTCCCCCAGTCACACCCTGCGCGCACCCGGCAAGCGTGGGTCACGCCCCAAACACCAGCGCCTGGTGCGCCCCCACACCCGCCAGCACCCCTTCGGCCGAGGCCAGTGTGGCGTTGTGCCGCATCAGCGTCAGGTCGCCAGCGGCATACACGCCGGGCACCGTGGTCATCTTGTTGGCATCGGTGCGGAGGTACGGGCCCATGGGCCCATCGTCCAACGCGCAGCCCAGTTGCTCGGCCAGCGGGCTGGCAGGGCGGGTGGTGGCGGCCACATACAGCGCATCCAGCGGCACCACGCGCGCATCGCTAGTGGCTTGCAGCCGCGCACCCTGCATCGCCTGGCCCGGGCCTTCCAGCGCGGCGATGGGTGCGGGCTCGATGGCAAGGCCCAGCGCCAGCAGCCGCTCGCGGTCGGCGCTCTCCAGCGTGGTGTCGCCGTTCAGGAAGAGGGTGGTTGGCCCCCAGTCTGCAATCAGCTGCGCGTGCATGGCCGAGCCTGCCGAGTGGTACAGCACGCCCAGCCGCTGGCCTGCAAATTCATAGCCATGGCAATACGGGCAGTGCAAAACCGATGCGCCCCAGCGCTCGCGGAGGCCCGCAATGTCGGGCAAGCCATCCTGCACGCCAAACGCCAGCACCAGCTTGTGGGCCTCCATGTGCGTGCCATCGTCCAGCACCACTTCAAACCCATTCTCCGGCGACCCCGCGCTGTGCTGCGGCGTGGCAGACACCACCGTGCCCTGCACAAAACCCACCGTGGGGTAGGCCGCCAGCTTGCGCCGCGCCTGCTCGATCATCGCCAGCGGCGGCTCGCCATCTTGCCCAAAGAAGCCGTGCGATGCTGCCGCAAACCGGTTGCGCGGCTGGCCTGCGTCCACCACACAAACACGCCGCCGAGCCCGCGCCAGCTGCATTGCGGCCGACAGGCCGGCAAAGCTGCCGCCTATCACGATCACCTCATACGCCTGGGTGGTTGCCATTGCCGCTGTCGCCATGCTCCATCTCCTTGTGACCGTGGCACCCGGCCACCATGCGTTCATGAAACTCGGCCGACAGCTGCGCCAGCGTCACTTCGCCCAGCCGCGCCAGCAGCGCTTCTTCGGCCGCCTGGTAGGCGTCGGTCAGCGCGCGGTTCACCGCCTGCTCGACGATGCAGCCGGGGCTCTCCACGCGGTTGCCCACGGCCAACAGCGTGGGCGCGCCCAGTGCCTCGTAGATGTCGCGCAGCGTGATGTCGGTGAGCGGGCACGACAGCACCCACCCGCCGCCATGCCCCTTGGCCGACGACACAAAGCCCGCATACCGCAGCCCCGCCATCAGGCGGCGCACCACCACCGGGTTGGTCTGCATGGCCTGCGCCATCGCCTCAGACGTGGCGGGCCCCTCCATCTCTGCCATGTGCAGCAGCGCGTGGAGGACGTTGGAAAGTCGGCTATCTCGTTTCATGCAACATTAAAAGTTGCGTGATACTAGCATGGCGCGGCAAACCCTGCCAAAGCCTAGGCAGGTTGCTACTCAATCAATAGCTGCCGGGGCATGATGGACGCGCGGTGAAGGCCAATTTGATGCTGAATTTTCCCTCCCACCACCGTTGCAGACACCGCTGCGGCCGCACCCCCCAACCAGCCCGATGACACACCAGCACACCTCCCCCTTCACCGACCCCGCCGCCGTCGCCCGCTACGCCGAAGGCCCCCGCCGCAACGTGCCCGGCTACGACAGCCTGCTGCGCATGTCCCGCATCCTCTTGGCCGAGCATGTGCCCGCCGATGGTCGCGTGCTGGTGGTGGGCGCAGGTGGCGGGCTGGAGCTGGAAGACATGGCGCGGGCGCACCCCGGCTGGCGTTTTGACGGCGTGGACCCCAGCCAGCCCATGCTGGACCTGGCGGCGCAGCGGCTGCAGAGCGCGGGCGTGCCGGGCGACCGCGTGGCGCTGCACCACGGCTATGTGCAGAGCGCACCGGCCGGGCCGTTCGATGGCGCTACGTGCCTGCTGACTTTTCACTTTGTGCCGCGCGAGGAGCGTGCGGCCATGGCGGCGGAGATCCGGGGGCGGCTCAGGCCCGGGGCACCGCTGGTGGTGGCACATCTGAGCGTGGCGGATGGTGCTGGCCCTGGCGGCGAGGGCGGGGCAGGGGAGCGCGACCTTTGGCTGTCACGCTACTCCGCGTTTCAGGTGGCGTCCGGCGTGCCGCCCGAGCACGCGGCCAGGGCGCGGGACAAGGTGGCTGCAGAGCTGGCGGTGCTGACGCCGCAGGAAGACGAGGCGATTCTGCGCGAGGCTGGGTTCACCGATGTGCAGATGTTTTACATGGGCTTTGCGTTCAGAGGCTGGGTGGCATCGGCCTGCTAGCAGGCAACGAAAGCGGGCCAGTCCACTGACCCCGCATGCCCGCACCTTGCGCACCCCCAGGTTTTCTTGCGGCTGGGGTCACCGGCCCCCGTGCCAGCCAGCCCGTGGTGCACAAAACACCTTCAACGCACAGGCGCCAGCGCCCACCGGTCCTTCGACGCCTTCACCAGAAAATCAATCACCGCCTTCACCCTGGCCGCATTGCGCCGCCCCGGTGATGACACCGCGTACAGCGTGTGCACCGTGCGGGACGCAAAAGGCGCAAGCACCTCCACCAACCGGCCTTGCGCCACATCCGCCGCCGCGAGCGGGCTGGATAACATGCCGATCCCCGCGCCGCTCACCAGTGCGTGGTGCACCAGGGCCGAACTGCTGGCGGCCAGGCGCGAGCGCACGGTCACCTCCAGCGGCTTGCCTTGTGCATTGCGAAAGGCCCATGTCACCGCCGGCCCCTGCGCCGTGTGCGTGACGGTGTGGTGCTGCTGCAGCTCGCTAGGCTCGGCAGGCGTGCCGTGCTGTTCCAAGTACGCAGGGGCCGCGTACAGGCGCCGCTCAAACCGGCCCAGTTCGCGCGCCACCACCAGGTCGCTGTGGCCCACGGTGGTGCGCAGCGCCACGTCGATGCCCTCCGTCACCAGGTCGGCCACGCGGTCATCGGCCAGCAGCTCTACCCGCAGCGCGGGGTAGCGCGCCTGCAGGTCCGCCAGGTGGGGCAACACCAGCGCCTCGCAAATCTCCTGGCTGGAGGCCAAGCGCAAGGTGCCCGCCACGCGGCTGCGCTGGTCGGACAGCGATGCCCCGATGTCCTCCAGCTGCGCCAGCAAGGCACGCGCTTCCTGCGCCAGCTCTGCGCCCTCGGGCGTGGCCGACAGGCCGTGCGTGGACCGGCGCAGCAAGCGCACGCCGTAGCCGGCCTCCAGCCGGTCTACACCGCGCGCGACCACCGACACCGCCACATCCATCTCGCGCGCCGCTGCAGAAAACGAGCGCAGGTCGAGCGACCGCACCAGCCACCGCAGGTCGGCCGGGTCGGGGAGGAAGGAGCGGGGTTCTTTTTTCATCGAGCGCGCCTTTGCGTGCGGAGCAAAAGCCATTATCGCCACGGGCGGTTTCCGTGGCGGGGCGCAATTTCTACAGTGAAGGCTCGTTCAACCCCATGAGTCTTTACAGGAGCCCTCCATGCCCATCCTCAACGTCAAAGTGTCTGCCCAACGCACGCCCGAGCTGTCTGCCCGCATTGCAGAAACCCTGCTGGACCTGACCACCCGCGTGCTCGGCAAGCGGCGTGACCTTACGGCCGTGGTCATCACCTTTGTGGACCCGGCCGACTGGTACGTCGCCGGCCGGTCGCTGGCCGACCTGAAGCGGTCGAGCTTCTACTTCGACGTCAAGGTGGTGGACGAGACCAACACCAAGGCCGAGAAGGCGCGCTACATCGCCGAGGCGTTCGCAGCCTTTGAAGGCCTGTTGGGCACGCTGCACCCCGAAAGCTACGTCTACGTGCAGGACGTGCGCGCCACCGCGTACGGCTTTGGCGGCCGCACGCAGGAATACCGCCACCAGCACCCCGAGCAATAAGAGGTCAAGAAATCAAGCAATCCACCAACAACCACCAGGAGCACCGACATGATGATGACGACAACGAACAACCACCTTGCCAATGTGATCGTGGCCCAGACGTTTGAGCGCGCGGGCGTAGGAGCCTGTCCATCGCCCGCTCGAACCCATCGGGTACATCCCGCCTGCTGAGCCTGAGGCAAACTACTGCCGGCAACTCGCCAGTCAGGTCACTGTGGAAGTGGGCTGACTTAAACCAAACAGCTTCGGCAGAACCAGGGCGTTTCATCCCCCAACATTTGAGAGCTATGCAAGGAAAAATCAAAACATTTACTAGGGAAAAGGGCTTTGGCTTCATCAAGGGGGACGACGACAAGGACTATTTTTTTCACGTCAATTCGTTTGTTCACTCGCGTCCCGAGGCACTAGGTGATGGGAGCGTTGTTTCGTTCGATCCAGTGCCCACCCCTAAGGGTTATCGGGCCGAACGCTGCAAGGTAGTTGAGCTGGTATCCATGGGTTACGAGGGACCGGGTTACCTTGAGATTCTGATTTCTAAGACTGACACCATCAGAGGGTGGGAGCTGATTGAAGTCAGCGATTGGTTCATCTGCTCAATGACGACCAAGGACAAGCTCGCCGCAGAAGATCACATCAAGTTTCGGGCTGCATCGGTTGGTGGCAATGCTCTCATTGATTTTCGCTGCGAGCGCGAAACCGAGAACGAGGGGAACTATAAGTACTCGGTCTTCACTTGTTACGGACGCCCAGCGTTCGCAGCAAGAAGGCGTGTAGGCGGTACTCTGGATGTGACTAACAGACTCACCATCAATATGCTGGCGCAACGGCTGAAGCAGCAGCTCACCGATGAGCGCACTGTGAATCTTCGCCAAGTCAAAAGGATGTGGACAGTGCTGTCGATCAGCATGATCGCATTGATATTCCTGCTTGGCTATTTGGGATATCTGGGATTTGCTGCCGCGATCGGTGTGGCCCTGCTTATCTACGGAGCTTCTTTTGCGCGGAATCGCCGCGATACCAGCGGATGGCTGGCTAAGGTTCCAAAAATCGACGCGTCGTAACCGACCGTTTAGCGGCAAGCCCAAGCTTAATCATTAGCGCTCCGCGACCGGATATCTCAACTTTCACCTAAATTAGGTCAAAGTTCAGTCTTGCCCGGCCAAAGTAGACCGCATAGCATCCCTGTCAAGCACCCACCCCATGAGGTGCTGCGTATGAAAACGACAGGAGACAAGCCTTGCCATCCACCCGCTGGAGTCACTGCGGCACCGAAGACCTGAGCGTCTTGCAGACCATCTTCTGGTCCGCAGGCGCGTCGCGCAATGCGCTGGCGCAGCGCCTCGCCTATTCCAAGAGCAAGGCCAACGCCATGGTCGCGGCGCTGCTCGATGAAGGCCTGCTCGACGAGGTGGGTCTGCAGGAATCCTCTGGCGGCCGGCGTGCCGAAACCCTTCGATTGAGCGAAACCCTGGGCGTGGTGATTGGCGCCGACCTGGGCGCGACCAGCATGCAGGTGGCAGTGATGCGCCCGGACATGACGGTGCTGGCGCGGCATCGCGAGCCGATTGATGTGCGCCAGGGGCCGGGCGTGATCCTGGCGCGGGTGCGGGGGCTGATGCGGGAGCTGCTGGCGCGCTGCGGGCTGGCCCCGAATCAGGTGATTGCCATCGGCATGGGCGTGCCGGGGCCGGTGGATTTTGAAAGCGGGCAGCTCGTCAACCCGCCGCTGATGCCCGACTGGGACGGCTTTTCCATCCGCGACTACCTGCGCGAGGCGTTTGCCGCGCCGGTGTTTGTGGACAACGACGTGAACCTGATGGCTTTGGGCGAGATGTACCGGCTGCAGCGCAACCTGCCCAACTTCCTCGTGATCAAGGTCGGCACGGGCATTGGCTGCGGCATTGTGTGCCACGGGCAGGTGTACCGGGGTGCCAATGGATCGGCGGGCGATGTGGGCCACATCTGCGTGGACCAGCACGGCCCGCGCTGCCACTGCGGCAACCAGGGCTGTGTGGAGGCGATGGCCGCAGCGCCCGCCATGGCGCGCATGGCCATTGAGGCCGCGCAGCGCGGCGAGAGCGCGCTGCTGGCCGAGCGGCTGCAAAGCACCGGCACGCTGACCATTGAAGACGTGGCCCAGGCCAGCCGCACGGGCGATGTGGCGGCCAACGCGATCATCCAGCGCGCGGGCAGCCTGGTGGGGCAGATGCTGGCGTCCATCGTCAACTTCTTCAACCCGTCGCATGTGTTCATTGCGGGGCGGGTGACGGACATGGGGCCGCTGTTCCTCGCGTCGGTGCGGCAGAGCGTGTACCACCGGTCGCTGGCGCTTTCTACGCGGCACCTGGAGATTCAATACGCGCCGCTGGCCGACGATGCCGGTGTGGTTGGCGCAGGCGTGCTGGCGATGCAGGAGAGCCTGTCGCGCGCGGGCTCGGTGGCGGGCGCGGGTGTTGGTGTAGGGGCAGCGCGATGAGCGTGGCCGTCGAGTTCCGCAATGTGACCAAGGAGTTTGGCCCGGTGCGCGTGCTGCACGGCGTGGGCTTTGCGCTGCAGCCGGGCCGCGTCTATGGCCTGCTGGGCGAAAACGGCGCGGGCAAGTCCACGCTGATGAAGATTCTGGCGGGGTATGAGAGCCCGACCACCGGCGAGGTGGTGGTGGATGGCGCGGTGCGCGCCCCGGGCGGCGGATCGCGCGCGGCCGAGGCGCAGGGCATTGTGCTGATCCACCAGGAGTTCAACCTGGCGGACGACCTGACGATTGCGCAGAACATCTTTCTGGGCCACGAGATCAAGAAGGGCCCTTTCCTGGACGACAAGGCGATGCGCGAGAAAACGCGCGCTGCTTTGGCACAGGTGGGCCTGCCGCTGGACCCCGACACGCGCGTGAAGAAGCTCATCGTGGCCGAAAAGCAGCTGGTGGAGATTGCCCGCGCGTTGGCCCGCAATGCGCGCCTGCTCATCATGGACGAGCCCACCGCCACGCTGACCCCGGGCGAGACGGAGCGCCTGTTTGCGCTGATGGCAGGGCTGAAGGCCGCAGGCGTGACCATCATTTACATATCGCACAAGCTCGACGAAGTGGAGCGCACCACCGACGAGGTGGTGGTGATGCGCGACGGCCTGCTGGTGGCGCGCGAGGCCACGGCCAGCGTGACGCGGCGGCAGATGGCCAACCTGATGGTGGGCCGCGAGCTGGCGGATTTGTTCCCGCCCAAGCTGCCTGCGCCTGCGGGTGGAGAGCCGGCCATCCAGGTGCGCGACCTCACGGTGCCGGGCTGGGCCGAGGACGTGAGCTTTGACGTGCGGCGCGGCGAGATTCTGGGCTTTGCCGGGCTGGTGGGCGCCGGGCGCACCGAGCTGTTTGAAGGCCTGCTGGGCCTGCGCCCGCGCTCGGCCGGCACGGTGGAGATTGCTGGCAAACCCGTGCATTTGAAAAGCCCGCGCGATGCGGCGCGCCACGGCCTCACGTACCTGAGCGAAGACCGCAAGGGCAAGGGCCTGCACGTGCACTTCAGCCTGCGGCCCAACCTGACGCTGGTGGCGCTGGAGCGCTATGCCAAGCCCTGGCTCGACCCGGCGGCCGAGCAGGCTGCGCTGCGCGATGCGGTGCAGGAGTTCGGCATCCGCACCGGGTCGCTGGAGGTGCGCGCGTCGTCGCTGTCGGGCGGCAACCAGCAAAAGCTGGCGCTGGCCAAGGTGCTGCACCCCGGCCCCAGCGTGGTGGTGTTGGACGAGCCCACGCGAGGCGTGGACGTGGGCGCCAAGCGCGAGATTTATCACCTGGTGCAGCGCCTGGCAGAGCAGGGGCTGGCTGTTGTGGTGATTTCGTCTGAACTGATGGAGCTGATCGGCCTGTGCCACTGCGTGGCGGTGATGCGCGCCGGGCGGCTGCAGACCACGCTGCAAGAACCCCATTTGACCGAAGAGGAGTTGATCGCACATGCCACAGGTACCCGCTGAAAACGCCGCAGCCCCGCAGACGGGCGGCAGCCGCCAAGCTGCCGCCACTGCGGCGGGAGCCACCGGTGTCAGTGCCTGGTGGGGCAAGCTGCATGGGCTGGGCCCGGTCATCGGTCTCGTGCTGCTGTGCATTGCCGGCACCCTGCTCAACAGCAACTTTGCCACCTACGACAACGTGATGAACGTGCTCACGCGCACGGCCTTCATCGGCATCATCGCGGTGGGCATGTGCTTCGTCATCATCTCGGGCGGCATCGACCTGTCGGTAGGCTCCATGGCGGCGCTGATTGCGGGCTCAGTCATCCTGTTCATGAACGCGATGGCGCCCGTGCTGGGCTCGCCGATGGCGGCCGTGGTGGTGGGCATGCTGCTGGCCGTGGTGCTGGGTGCGGTGTTCGGGCTGGTGCATGGCCTGCTCATCACCAAGGGGCGCATCGAGCCTTTCATCGTCACGCTGGGCACGCTTGGCATCTTCCGCGCGTACCTCACGTATTTCTCGAACGGCGGGGCGATCACGCTGGAGAACGATCTTTCGGACATCTACAGCCCGGTGTATTACGCCAACCTGCTGGGTGTGCCCATCCCCGTGTGGATCTTTCTGCTGGTGGCTGTCATCGGCGGCGTGATTCTGAACCGCACGGCCTATGGCCGCTATGTGCAGGCCATCGGCTCCAACGAGCAGGTGGCGCAGTACGCGGCGGTGGACGTGCACAAGATCAAGATCCTGACGTACATGCTGCTCGGGGTGTGCGTAGGCATCGCCACGCTGCTGTATGTGCCGCGCTTGGGCTCTGCATCGCCCACCACGGGGCTGCTGTGGGAGCTGGAGGCGATTGCCGCCGTCATCGTGGGCGGCACGGTGTTGAAGGGCGGGGCGGGCAGCATCACCGGCACGGTGGTGGGGGCCATCCTGCTCTCGGTCATCAGCAACATCCTCAACCTCACCAGCATCATCAGCGTGTACCTGAACGCTGCCGTGCAGGGGTTCGTGATCATCGCGGTTGCCTTCATGCAGAGGGGCAAGCGGTGATGGATCTTCGGTTTTCTCGGTAGGTCGTTTGACTTTCGTGTTCCCCAGCCGGCCAGCTTCCATGGCCATATTCCAAAGCAACAGGAGACAACGCATGAACAGCCAACTTTCTTTCACCCGCCGCCTGGCCCTCTCGGCCGTGGGCGCCGCCGCCTTCGCATTGGCCGCCCCTGCCATGGCGCAGGCCAACAAGACGGTGGTGGGTGTGGCCATTCCGTCGGCCACGCACGGCTTTACCGGCGGCATCGTGTACTGGGCCAACCAGGCCAAGAAGGATCTGGAAAAGGCCCACCCTGGCCTGCAGGTCATCGTGAAGACCGCAGGTGGCGCGCCCGAGCAGGCCAACCAGCTGCAAGACCTGGTGACGGTGAACAAGATCAATGCACTGGTGATCTTCCCGTTCGAATCCGCCGCGCTGACCAAGCCCGTGGCCCAGGTCAAGGCCAAGGGCGTGTACGTGACGGTGGTGGACCGGGGCCTGACCGACACCAGCGCGCAGGACGCATATGTGGCGGGTGACAACACGGCCTTCGGCAAGATTCCGGCCGAGTACATCGCCAAGGCGCTGGGCGGCAAAGGCAACGTGGTAGCCATGCGCGGCATTGCGACCACGCTGGACAACGAGCGCATGGACGCGTTCAACAGCGTGCTGAAGAACCACCCCGGCATCAAGCTGCTGGACGCCAAGTACGCCAACTGGAACCGCGACGACGCCTTCAAGGTGATGCAGGACTACCTGACCCGCTTCCCGCAGATCGACGCCGTGTGGGCTGCCGACGACGACATGGCCGTGGGCGTGCTCAAGGCCATCGAGCAGGCCAAGCGCAAGGACATCAAGCTGGTGTTCGGCGGCGCGGGTGCCAAGGGCATGATCAAGACGCTGATGGACGGCAGCAACCCGCTGATCCAGGCCAACGTGTCGTACAGCCCCAAGTTCATCTACGACTCGATCAAGCTCACGGCCGAGGCGCGGATCAAGGGCGAGAAGCTGCCCGCCAACACCATCATTCCGTCGGTGCTGATCACGAAGGAAACGGCGAAGGATTTCTACTTCCCCGATTCGCCGTTCTGATGGTGTTTTGAATCAAATAGGCCTGTAGCGCTTATTCATCAAGCGCAAGCAGCTATTGAAAAGATAGCTGCTTGCCGCTTGTACATCCGCAACCACACGCCCTTGGAGCCGCCATGCCAAGACCCGTCACCCTTTTCACCGGCCAATGGGCCGACCTGCCGCTGGCAGAACTCGCGCCGCTGGCACGCAGCATGGGCTACGACGGCCTGGAGCTGGCCTGTTGGGGTGACCATTTCAACGTGCAAGAGGCGCTGTCGTCGCCCCAGTACGTGAAGGACAAACACGCATTGCTGGCCCAGCACGGCCTGCAGTGTTTTGCCATCGGCAACCACCTGGTGGGCCAGGCCGTGTGCGATCTGATCGACGAGCGCCACCAGTCCATCCTGCCGCCGCATGTGTGGGGCGATGGCGAACCCGAGGGCGTGCGCCAGCGTGCGGCGGCCGAGCTGGCCGACACGGCGCGCGCGGCCGCAGCGTTCGGCGTGAAGACGGTCACAGGTTTTACGGGCTCATCGGTGTGGCATTCGATCTATGCCTTTCCGCCCACCACGCAGGCATATTGGGACAAGGGCTTTGCCGATTTTGCGAAGCGCTTTGGCCCCATCCTCGATGTGTTCGAGCAGTACGATGTCAACTTTGCGCTCGAAGTGCACCCCACCGAGATCGCGTTCGACATTGCCTCGGCCGAGCGCGCCATTGCAGCGGTTAGCGGGCACAAACGCTTCGGTTTCAACTTCGACCCCAGCCACCTGGCCTACCAGGGCGTGGATTACATCAAGTTCATCCGCCAGTTTGCCGACCGCATCTACAACGCCCACATGAAGGACGTGTGGTGGGGCAAGGGCGATGGCACCGTGGGCGTGTTTGGCGGGCACACCAGCTTTGGCGATGCGCGGCGAAACTGGGACTTTCGCAGCGTGGGGCGCGGGATGATCGATTTCGAATCCATCATCGTCGCGCTCAACGACATCGGCTACCAAGGCCCGCTCTCGGTGGAGTGGGAGGACAGCCGCATGGACCGCGTGCACGGCGCCACCGAGAGCGCGGCGTTCTGCAAGCGGCTGGATTTCAAGCCCGCCGCCGGTGCATTCGACGCCGTGTTTGCGCGCGACAAGCAGGCTTAGCCGCACCCCTGCATAAAACCGATAACAACAACACACAGCGAGCAAAGGCGTTTCGTATGTCCAGTCCTAGAAAGCTCCGCTACGCCATGGTGGGCGGCGGCCACGGCGCGTTTATCGGCGCTGTGCACCGCAAAGCCATGGCGCTCGATGGCCAGTTCGAGCTGGTGGCCGGCGCGCTGTCTTCATCGCCCGAGCGGGCGCGCGCATCCGGCGCCGAACTGGGCCTGGCGGACGACCGCAACCACGGCAGCTGGCAGGACCTGCTGGCCGACGAGCTGCGCCGCCCGGCGCATGAGCGCATCGACCTGGTAAGCATCGTCACCCCCAACCATGTGCACCACCCGGTGGCGCTGGCGTTTGTGCAGGCGGGCTTCCATGTGGTGTGCGACAAGCCGCTGGTGCACACCCGCGCGCAGGCCGACGAGCTGGTGGCCGCCGTGAAGAAGGCGGGCACCGTGTTCGGCGTGACCTACAACTACACCGGCTACCCCATGGTGCGCGAGGCGCGCCACCTGGTGCACAGCGGTGCGCTGGGCCTGCTCCGCAAGATCACCGTCGAATACAACCAGGGCTGGCTGGCCACCGCCGTGGAAGAGGGCGGCGCCAACAAGCAGGCCGACTGGCGGCTGGACCCGGCGCGCAGCGGCAGCGCAGGCACGCTGGGCGACATCGGATCACACGCCGAAAACCTGGCCGCCACCGTCACCGGACAGCACCCCGCCTGGGTGTGCGCCGACCTCACCACCTTTGGCGCCGGGCGCAGGCTGGACGACGACGCCCAGCTGCTGCTGCGCTACGACAGCGGCGCGCGCGGCTTCATCGTGGCATCGCAAGTGGCAGCCGGGCTGGAGAACGACCTGCGCCTGCAGGTGTCCGGCACGCTGGGCACCATCACCTGGCGGCAGGAAGAACCCAACCAGCTCATCCACTCCCCCGTGGACAGCCCGCGCCGCATCCTCACGCGCGGCTCACCGTGGCTCAGCCCGGCGGCGCTGCGCGCGGGGCGCATTCCTGCGGGCCACCCCGAGGCCTTCATCGAAGCCTTCGCCAACGTCTACCTGGGCGTGGCCGCCGACATCCGCGCACGGCAGGCAGGCACGGCGCCCGACCCGCTGCACGCCGACTACCCGCGTGTGGAAGACGGTGCGCGCGGCGTGCGCTTCATCGAGCGGGTGTTGGCGTCTGCGGCCAGCGCGCAGAAGTGGACGGCGGTGGGGTGAGCACCTGCACCAGCACACCACATCCCGTCTCTCCAAGTCTTCGCATGCTGTGAGTTCTTCTGAGCCGTTGGCTTTGGGCATGCGTCGCCGTGTCTCCGGCAAAAAAGGGTAGGGCGTGCACTCTTAGCCTGTTCCGGGCGCGCCGTTTTCACACGGCTTCCATCCAAGTTCGAACGCTTGCGCGCGCTATCCAGTCGCGCATGTTTGTCGCAGCTTTGCGCCTAGGTTTTCAACGCCAAAACCTGGTGCTGACAGCCCCTTGAAAACCCTTGTCTTTTCAATAGTTAAAAACTACCAATCATTGAATTTGATTGTTTGTTTTTGTTGCTGTTGTGTCACTAATACATACGCACTATGGCATCGAGAGCCTGCATGCGCGATGCTTGCGCACCTTCTTTTGAAGATAGAAAGTTAGTCAGGTTGGGTGTTAACTTATTGATTTGAATAAGAAAAATCAATGATTTCTTGCTTTGGATGGCTCCCGTTTTTCGGTGCTTTTCTGGGCAGACGGGTACGGTTGATGAGGGCTGAACAGTCCGTTTGCTGAGGCCAGTTTTGATTTGTTAACTTTCGTTACGTTTAGTAATCTTCGCGCTCACTCTTCTTTCAACGCTTGAGGAAATCATGCGATCACTTCTCTCCGTTCTGCCTGCTCGGCGCATGCACTGTTCTCCCGGTAACCGAGCGACGCAGGGTGGTTTTACCCTTGTGGAATTGGCTGTTGTGCTGGCGGTCATCGGCCTGATCATTGGTGCGGTTGCCATTGGCAAGGATGTTCAGCGCAACGCCGAATACACCAAGATCAAGAACAAGTTCATCGACCAATGGGAGCAGGCATACAACCAGTACTACCAGCGCACGGGTGTGGTGGTGGGGGACAGCCAGACGGCTCCCCGCATCATGGTGAACGGCACCGCTTATGTAGCAGCGGCGGGTTCTCCCACTTCGGGTGGCGACATGGCTGCACTGGTCGCGGCCGGCTCTGAGCCGGTCCCTGTTTGCTCGCGCAATCCTGAAGCGGGGACGATGCGCTCCGACTCTCCTTTCACCGCCAATGCGAATGACCTTCGTGCCTACATGACACGCGCAGGTATTCGCATGCCTCCCGGTCGTGCCGAGGGACAGGAAGACCTGTATGTCTATACCGACACCAATGGCTCTCCACAGGAAATCCAGGTGTGCTTTCAGTGGAACCGACCCTCGACACCAGAGGGTTCAGGCAATGTCATGGTCATCTCTGGCCTGACTCCAGACCTGGCTCGCATGCTGGATCAGATGGTCGATGGCAAGCCTGATGCGCAAGAAGGCCGCTTCCGCCTGCGGAATATTCCCAATGGCACACCGAATGGACCTGGTGTGGAGTGGTCTGCCAACAACTCCTTCGGCCGGGGTGCGGGAGCGCCCACAGCCACCGGCGCGGGCACCACGCGTGACGAAGAGCAGGTCATCACCCTGACCGCCATCTACAAGATGAACCAGTAATCAGGGCGAGGAATAAAACATCATGAACCAAGTATTCAAGAACCTGGCCCGCCGTTCGCGCGCTACGCGTCAGCAGGGTTTCACACTGGTCGAACTGGCGGTTGTGCTGGCGGTGATCGGCCTCATCATCGGTGCGGTCGCCATTGGCAAGGATGTGCAGCGCAACGCCGAGTACACCAAGATCAAGAACAAGTTCATTGACCAATGGGAGCAGGCCTACAACCAGCACTATCAGCGCACTGGTGTGGTGCTGGGAGATAGCCAGACCGCGCCTCAAAACATGGTCAATGGCGAACGCTTTCTGGCCGCAGGTACGCGCTCTGGTCGCGACATGACCGGTGTCACGCCTCCCAACGCCATTTGCCGCGCTGCGGCAGGGCAGGGAATGACCCGAGGATTCACTGCTGGTACGGACCCTGATCTGCGTGCCTTGATGACGCGTGCAGGTATTCGCATGCCACCCGGCCGTGCGGAGGGTTTGGAAGACCGCTATGTCTACCTGGACACCAATGGCAACCCGCAAGAAGTCCAGGTGTGCTTTCAGTGGAATGTGCCATTGGGCAACGGTTCTGCTGCGAATGCGGTCGGCGACGGCATGGGCAATGTGATGGTCATCACCGGCCTGACGCCCGACCTGGCACGCGCACTGGACCAGATGATCGACGGCAAGCCCGACGAGCGTGAAGGCCGCTTCCGTCGCCAGGGCGTGCTGAACAACGCAGGCGGCACCAATCCCAATGCGCCGGGGCAGGAGTGGCAGGCCTCCAACCGTGACCAGATCGGCACTACCAATGACCGTGCTTTTGACGAAGACCAGATCGCCATTGTCACGGCTATCTATCGCATGAATCAGTGATGTGGCGCGAGCCCTTTATCTGCTGACTCTTTAAACAACTTGTTCCCATCGTCGGAGGTTTCAATGAAAAAGATGCACTCGTTTCGCCGGTTGGGCCGCAAGGTCCAGCAAGGTTTCACGCTGGTTGAGCTGGCCATTGTGCTGGCCGTGATTGGACTAATCATCGGTGCCGTGGCCATCGCCAAGGATGTTCAGCGCAACGCCGAATACCAGAAGGCCGTCAACAAGTTTGCCTACCAGTGGAAGATGGCCTATGACCAGTACTACCAGCGGACCGGTGTGGTAGTGGGTGATTGCCAGCAAGCCCCGACCTACATGGTGGATGGCACCGAAACTTCGATTAACGGAGGGAATGCCTGCACCCGCGTGGGCTCCATGAACGTACCAGGCATTCCCGCCAGCTTCACTGACCGTGGCCGCAAGATCTGCTCTGGCCAGGGCTATGCAGCGAACACGGTCGGCGCTGGCGATGCCACGCTGGCTACCGTAAACCTGCGCGAACTGATGACACGTGCCGGCGTCCGCATGCCTCCTGGCCGTGGCGAAGGTCATGAAGACCGCTTCCTCTACATCGACTCCAATGGCAATCCCGCCGAGCTTCAAGTGTGCTTCCAGTTCAACGATGCCGGCGTTGCAAGCGGCGCAGGGAACGTCATGGTGATTCGTGGCCTGACACCTGACTTGGCACGCTTCATGGACCAGGTGATTGACGGAAAACCGGACTCCCGCGAAGGCCGGTTCCGTATTCAAGGTCGTCCGCAGCAGACTGCAGCCAACCAAGCCAATGCGCCCGGCAATCAATGGGAAGCCAACAACACTCAGGGCGTTGCCATCAATGTGGGCAGCGGTAACAGCACCCAGATGAACAACAGCGATGCGCGTGCGGCTGTGGACAACACCTCGGGCAGCGGTGCGGGTACAGCAACCGGCCGCACCTTCGACGAAGACCAGGTCATCTTGCTGACCGCCCACTGGATCATGGAGCAGTAATTGAACGGCACCCGTACGCTCAAGTTGGCCTGCCTGGCACTGGCCACTGCCCTGCTCGGCGGTGGAGCCTGGCTGGCGCAACGCGGTCTCAAGCAACTTGCTTGGGAGCGGCAGCAATTCGCGCAGTTGCAACAGGGGCTCGAAAGCGCCCGCAGTCTTGTGCCTGAAGTGCAGCGGCGCGAGCAACTGGTGCGTTCTATCAAAGACGTTTCGCAACAGGTGGAGCGCATGGGCTTTGACCCGTCCCAGTGGGGCGAGCGCAGGCTGCGCCGTGCCGTAGCCCCGGCGACGCGGGTCGAGGCGGCTCAGTTCCTGGGCGAACTGGGCCGTGGCGGAGCAGGGCAGATTTTTGTGGCGGATGTGTTCGAGATCGGCACGGTGTCGCCGGAGGCCAGTCTGTTTCAACCTCCGCTGCCTGGCGACCATGGGCTTTTGCTGGGCGTCACGGGCACGCTGCACTTCCAGACGGCGTCTGTTTCTCCATCGCCGAAGGTGACTCCATGAGTGCAGAACATGTGTATCGCATAGCCAGTTCCGGCTGGCTGCACTGCCACGGGCATCAGGTCGAAGAGGTTCCTGCATGGCCGCGCTTGACCCACAGTGCCCTGGTGGTGCTCGACATGGATGACGTCTACACCGACGTCTGGCGTTTCGAGGGCAAGACCGAGTACGCCGCTGCGCTGGTTGAAAAGCGTGTGCGCACGCAGGGTCTCGTCGAAGGCGCCGCACACGTGGTGGTGCACCGGCTGGTCAAGTTGCCGGGCGGCTTTCAGGTGTTCTTTTCGGCGATTTCGCTGGACTTGTGGCAGCGTTGCACGCAGTGGGCCAAGGAGCAGGACGACCATTGTCTGGTCATGATGGCTGGTGGCCTGCTGTGTGACGGCGTGGCTTCCGGCGGTGCGCGCATCGTGCTGACGCAACGGCGGCTGATGTGCTTCGTGCAATCGGAAGAGGGCATGGTCTTTGGCTCTACCCAGGCATTGGGGTCTGGGCCATCTGCCATGGCGAGTGCTGCCCAGGTACTGACGAGTAATCACAGTGCTTTGTTGACGCGGCTGGGCGCTGAGGCTGTGGAGTGGGGCACGCTGTGGTCCACGCAGCCCGTCGATGTGGACACCTGCCTTGCTGCGGTACGCAGCGTGGCAGGTGGCGCACCAGTGGTCATGCATGCGCAGGAGATGACGCTGGCTTCCGAGCGGGTGCATACCGTCATGCCCGCACTGGCACGCCAGGCGGCAGGCCGCCATGCGATGAATCCAGGTCTGGAGCGGGTGGCATGGCGTGCCGAGCGCTGGGTGGCTCCGATCACCGTGGTAACGGCGCTCGTCGGCATCGTTCTGGCCATCGTGGGCGTGCTGGTCGGGCAACTGGCGGATCAGCAGCGCAATGCGGGCATGAACCAGCGCGCCGAGCTGGAGACGCTGCAAAGCCGAATCCAGGCGGTGTCATCGGTGGAGGCTCCGCAGAAGCTGTTGCCGGTGGCAGAGTTCTCTCGCACGCTCGATGAGGGCGCGCGCCATGATCCAGTGGCGTTCATGGCCGTGTTGAAAGCTGCGTCCAACAAGGACATTCGGATTCAGCGGGTGCGTCTGGAAACCACGAACTCTTTGGGCAGCGCGCAACCCAGCAAAAAGGCATTCCGTGTAGACGGCGTGGTTGCACCTGGTGCCTCGGCTTCCGTGACGCGCTGGGTTTCGCAGATGGCTGCGGCCGGCTGGACGCTCCGGGCGGTGGACCCCACCTTCACGCTGCCAGGTTCTTTCTCGTATGAGCTGGTGGCCAATGCAGCAGCACCAGGAAATGTGAAACCATGAAATACGCGGCTTTACTTCTCAATGGGCTTGCCATTCTTTTGCTCGGCTGGGGGCTGTATGGCGTGTTTCAGCTAACTCAGGCGCGTACCCCTTCGATGCGTCTCATGACCGTGGAGCTGGCGCCCTTGCCAGCCGCTTTGCGCACGGATCAGGAGCGAGTTACTGAGGCCTTTGGCGCCATGTCTCGCATCCAGGCGCAGACGACGACGGCTGGTACCGATCCGCAGCGTCTGATCGCGCTGCCGGTGCCTGGCAGCGATGTCGTGGGCAGCGTGCAAATGCCGCGCCGTTCCCTGTCATTGCATCTGGACGATCTGGCATCGGAGCGGCAGTCGGTGGTGATTGACGGCCAGCTGGCTCGTCAGGGCGCACGGCTGGAGGGCGGCGGACGTGTGGTGCAGGTGCGCCCCAGCGAGGCGGTGGTCACAGAGCGGCTGGGTCGCCAGACCCTGACGCTGCCCCAGGGCGATTTGCGGGTGGGCACGTTGCGCTGGCCCGACGGATCGCTGGCAAGCATCAATACCCAGGAGTTCCGCTCGGGCCTGCCGGGCGGGCAACCCGGCCCCATCAAGAGCTTGCCATGACCACGAAAGCCCGATGGCAGCAGACCGGCAGCGTCGCGCATGGTTCGACGAGTGCATTGCGTTGTGGGCTCCCGTTGGCTTCTCCTCATGACCATTTCAAGAAATCACGCTAGTAGCGCCAAGGACAGCGACATGAACAATCCTCCGTTTTTCAAGCCATTGGCGCTGGTATGTGCCGCCGTAGTCCTGGCTGGTTGCGCCAGCCCTTCGCCCCGCAGCGCTGCCAGCCTCCCGCCGCCAGACACCAGCGCGGCGGACCAGATGCGTGAGCACGCTGCGCAAGAGGCGCAGCGCTTGCTGGTACATCAGCAGATGCTGCTGGCAGAGATCAACAAGACGGCCGCGGCACCAGTCATTGCGCCAATGGCGCCGGTGTTCGATCCCCTGGAAGGCAAGCTGATCAACGTGGCCATGTCCCGCGCCAGCATCAGCCAGATACTGAGTGCATTCGCCGACGCGGGAAACCTGAACCTGATCGTTGATCCGAATGTGCTCAAGGGCGGCCAGCTTGCCGATATGCACTTGCGCCAGGTGACATTGCGTGAAGGCTTCAATGAAGTGCTGCGCACCTACGACGTGGCCGGCGAGTTCCGTGGCAATACGTTGCGTGTCAACCTGACCGAGGAAAAGTTCTTTTCACTGAACTTTCTCAACACCAAGACCAGCATTCAGATGGGTTCTGGCGGCAATGTTTTCGGCAGCACCAATTCGGGTGGTGGAGGCGGAAGCGGCAGTGGAAGCAGCGGTGGTGGCGGATCGGGTGCCCAGCAGGGCAGTCTGACCATGTCGGGCTCTGGCGGTGGCAGCACGGACCCGTACCAGGAAATCGAGACAGCGCTGAAGTCGGTACTGGGCGACGCCAACCAAGACCGTCTGGCCCAGCAGCAAATGCAGCAGCAGAACCTGACCATGACGACGCCGGGTTCTTCCTCGTCGGCTTGGATTGGAGGCGGGGCCAACCCCGCACGTCCGGCCCAGTTGCCGCAGGCCCCTTTGGCCACCATGAACGAGGACAGTGGCTTCACGCTGAACAAGATGACGGGCACGCTGTATGTGAAGGCCAGGCCTTCCAAGATGCGCGCTGTCGAAAAAATGCTGGCCCAGGTGCACAAGGTGCTGGGAAAGCAAGTGTATGTCGAGGCGCAGCTGATCGATGTACAGCTGTCTGACAACTTCGAGTTCGGAGTGGACTGGACATCCTTGCGCAGCCGTCTGGCCGCCGGCTTTGGTTCGTCGCCCATGCAGCTGGGCGGTAGCTCGGGCACGCTGCCGAATGCCGCCACTGGTTACCCTTCGCGGGCCATTTCCATTCCCGCAGCGCTCATCGGTAGCGTGGCCGGGCCTGCACTGGGGGTGTCTTATCAAGGCAGCAACTACGGGATCGTGATCAACGCGCTGCGCTCGTTTGGCAATCTCAAGGTGTTGTCCAACCCCAACGTACAGGTGCGCAATGGCACCCCTGCGTTGCTGTCAGTGGGCACCAGTTCGCGTTATGTATCCCAGTCTGCATCCACACAGACAGTACCTGGCGGTGGAGCTTCCACCACCTCGTCCAGCGTACAGACCGACACGGTGTTCTCCGGCGTCATGGTGGGCGTGCTGCCCATGGTGCGTGACGATGGCCGCATCGAGCTGCTCCTGAATCCCATGCAGAGCGATGTGGACCCGGCCAGCCTGCAACTTGTAGCTGTAGGGGGCGACAACCTGGTCTCCCTGCCCAAGGTGAGCTACAAGGGGCTGACAACGACCTTGAACGTGGGTGATGGCGACGTGGTGGTGGTCGGGGGGTTGATCGACCAGCGCAGTTCCAACAATGATCGCGGCGCACCTGGTATCTCCGACGTGCCGCTGCTGGGCAAGTTGCTCGGTAATGAAAACAAGGTGCACGGAAGCCGTGAGCTGGTGATCGTCTTGCGGGTGCGTGTGCTATGAGTCTCATCCACGACGCGCTGAAATCCATGGATGCGCCTCAAGACTCCAAGCCTGCCATGGCAAGGGCTTCCAAAGCGACGGTGCGTGGCCGTCCTGCATGGCTGGATGCGATGCTGGCTTTCGTCGTCGTACTGGGGGCCGGGATTCTGGGTTGGTTTGTCTGGCAAACCCAGATGAAACCCAAAGCGCTGCCGCCGCCAATGGCGGCTGCGCCGAGTCCGGCCCTGGCTCCTGCTCCAGCCCTGGTGACGGTAGCTTCGCAAGTCGCCGAAGCGGCTGCGCCTGCAGCGGCGTCGCAAGAGCCGGTGACGGCAGCCCCCGCTGAGCCTGTTGCGTCCCCGACACCTGCAATGGCTGCGGTTCCTGCGGCTGCGCCAGCACAGTCACAGACTCCCGCTCAGGCGGTTGCCATGGAGCCAGCTGCGCCCAAGACGGTCCTAGCAGCCAGCCAACGCAGTGATGTCGCTACGCCCGCAGCGGTTCCCGTGACCCGTACCAGCCCGACGCGGCAGGCGCGTGGTACCAACCGCCCCAACACCGCCGCTGCGCCCGTTGTGGCGACGGCCCCCGTATTGGATGACACACCGGTGGAGCTACGCTTTGCCCGCTTCGTCGCTGCCATGAAAGAGTCGCGGACGGCCGATGCGGAACGTGAGCTGGCTGGGCTCAAGGAGCGGCTTCCAGCAGGATCTCTGGGACTGCTACGCGCGCAAGCCTGGTTTGACCTGCGCGCTGGCCGCGATGCTGCTGCGGCAGGCGGTTATCGCACCATCCTTGAGCGCCTGCCTGGCGATGAAGAGGCTGCCATCAACCTGGCCAGCATCCAGTCGCGCCAGCAAAAGACGGAAGAAGCCCGTGCAACCCTTGATGCGGCGTCACGACTGCAACCGGATTCGGCTGCGTTGCGGGCTGCATTGGCCCAGTTCACCCCTGCTGCACGGCAATGACGGCCAATTCCATCTACGCCACGCTGGGGTTGTCTCGTAATCCGTTTCCGCCTACACCGGATGCGGGTTCGTACTTCTTCACGCCGCGGCTGGAGGAGGATTTTGCGGAGATCGTGCACTGCATCGAGGCGCGCAAGGGCTTTGTTCTTTTGACCGGTGAAGTAGGGCTGGGCAAGAGCACTTTGGTGCGGCGCCTGCTGGACACCCTCAGCGGCAAGAACTGCCATTCAGCGCTGATCCTGAATACCTTTTTGCAGGATAGCGCTCTGTTGTCCGCCATACAGGCGGACTTCGGTTTGCCGCCATCGGACTCCGTGGAGCAGGGACTGGCGCGACTTACCGAATTCCTGATCGCGGGGCACCAGGCAGGCGAGATCAGCTTGCTGGTGATCGATGATGCGCAGAACCTCAGTGTGGAATCGCTGGAACTGGTGCGCTTGTTGTGCAATCTGGAAACCGGCCAGGAAAAGCTTTTGCAAATTCTGCTGGTCGGACAGCCCGAGCTGGAGGAGACCCTGGCGACGCCGGAGTTGCGTCAGCTCAAGAGTCGCATCATCAAACACGCTCGCCTGTCGGGTCTGCAAAAGGATGAAGTCACTCGTTACTTCGACTTTCGCGTGAACGCTGCGGGCGCAGAAGGGCGCCTCTCCATCGAACCTGCCGCAGCGGACGCTTTGCACCGGGCCACGCAGGGCAACCTGCGGCGCATTCATCTGGTGCTGGACCGCTGTCTCTATGGTTTGGCGAGTACCAGGACATCTGTAGTGACGGATTCCCTGGTTCAGCGTGCGGTGGCCGATCTGCCTGCACTGGGGGATGAAGCCGCAGCGATTGCCAAGGTGACTGGCGGCTCTCGCGGTCGCAAGGTCTGGGTGCTTGCTGGCTTGCTGGCTGGCACCACAGCAACCGTCGCGTTGGCCAGCTGGGGGTTGGCGACCCAACCTAGTGAGCATGTGTCGCCAGCGGCCGCAGTGGTGGCAGCCCCGGCTCCTGAGGTAGTTCGGCCGACAGTGTCAGGCGATGCGTCGGCGGTTCTGCCCAATGGCAGCTCTGCGGCCGCCGTGGTGGCTGCTGCACCGGTACCCAAACCGCAGCCTGCGGCTGGGGTATCCGGGCGTGAGGCGTGCGAAACCCAGCTCAAGGCGGCGGCTAATGCTGACGAGGTTGTGCACGTTTACCGCCTGCCCGATGGCATGGTGGACAGCCTGAAACCATCGACGCGCATGTGCCGCTTCAACGTGGACAAGGAGTCCTGGGTCGCATGGCTGGGGCGCCACAACACGCGCAACATCGAGGCCGCTGAGCAGGTCACGCGCAAGGTGCAGGGCAAGCTCAAGAGCATGGGCCTACTGGACAAGCGTGAGCCGGACGACGGTTTTTTTGGTTCGAAGACTGGAGAGGCGTTCGCCCGCTTTCAACTGCAGCAAGGTCTGCCGCCGACTGGCAAGCCTGACGAACTGACCTTCTTACTTCTGGAGCATCAGGATGCATCCCCCCGCTGAATCATTGCTAGAGGCCTCGGGCCAGTTGCAGCCCGCAGGCCCTACGGCCGAGGATCGCCTGGCGGTGCTGCGTGACAAGAGTCCTTCCCTGGGCGCTGCGTTGGTCAATGCTGGCCTTGTGTCTGCAGTCGCCATCGACTACGTGCTGCAAAAGCAGAAGATCGAGAAGGTGCCCATGGGCAACCTTCTGGTGGAGCTGGGTTTCGCAAGTGCCAATGAGGTTGCACGCCAGCTTGCTGGTCAGCGCGGCCTGCGCTTTGTCAACGCCGACGAAATGCCGGAGCCCGATACGGCGGTAGCCGGCATCTTCAACCGATCGCTGTGCCTGACATATGGCTTCCTGCCTGTGCGGGAAAACGACGAAGGTCTGATCGAGGTGGTGCTGGGCGACGCACAGCCGGACACAGTGACCGAGCTTGTGCAGCGCAAGCTTGGCAAGGGTTGCCATTTCTTCCAGGGAGAGTTCGACAGCGTTGCCCAGGCCATCCAGCAGCACTATTACTTTGCCGAGCACCCGCCTGCACGACTGATCGAAAGCGAGGTCCGCAAGCTCGAAGCCGACGTGGATCGTGCCTACAGCCCCGCTCGCTTGCTGGAGCACATGCTTCACCTGGCTGTGCGCGAACGCGCGACCGATATTCACTTGGCGCCCACGGCGCGCAGCCGTTCGGTGTTGCTGCGGGTGGACGGCGTTTTGCGCCCTGTGTTTGCGCTCTCGCCGGCCTTGGATCGCCTGGTGGTCTACGTCAAGCTGCAGGCTGACATGGATGCCAGCGAACAGCGCTTGCCCCAGGACGGGAGCTTCACAGCACAGGTGATGGAGCACAACTTCACCATCCGTGTCTCCACCTTGATCTCGGAATTTGGCGAGCGCATGGTGCTGCGCTTGCTGCCCGAGCGCAGCAACCTCGACAAGTTGGCGGACCTCGGGTTCCTGGAGGAGGACGTGGCCGTCATGGCCAAGGCGTTCTCGCGCCCGCACGGCCTCATCTTGATCACGGGCCCCACTGGCTCAGGCAAGAGCACGACGCTGCACGCCGCCCTGCGCATGCAGCCCTTGATCGAGCGCAATGTGCTGACGGTGGAGGACCCGGTGGAATACCGCGTCCCTGTCGCCTGTCAGACCGAAGTGAACCGCCGTGCGGGCTATGAGTTCGCCAATGCCATGCGGCATTTTCTTCGGCATGACCCCGACATCATCCTGGTGGGTGAGATCCGGGACTCCGAGACGGCGCGTGCAGCGTTGGACGCTTCCTCTACAGGTCACTTGGTGTTGTCTACCTTGCACGTGGGCAGCATTTTCGGGGTAATGCCTCGCCTCAAGCTCTTGGGTGTGGACACCGAAACGATCGCCGAAAACCTGGTAGCGGTGATCAACCAGCGCCTCGTGCGCCGCATCTGCCCGCATTGCGCCAAGCCACGTCTTGCGACTGACGATGAGCGCCGCTGGCTGGGGCAGGGCGCTACGGGCGAAATGCTGCAGGTGTTCCATGGTGCCGGCTGCCATCACTGCCGCGACACGGGGTATCTGGGCCGCCTCCCGGTGTACGAAATGCTGGTGGTCAACCGTGATCTGGCAGACGCCATCGCGTCGGACGCCACGCGCGCCGAGATGCGGCAGCGCGCGCTGGCTGCGGGAATGCGACCCATCTTGACCTTGGCGCGGCACCGCGTGTTGGCAGGTGAGACCACGATGGAGGAAATCCTCCGCACCGTGGGCGAGGACTGAGCCGCTTTGGCGGAAGCATTGCATGGCCAATCTCAACACTTATTACTACCGCGTACTGCTGCCCCACGGTGGGGTGCGCTCGGGTCTGTTGCGCCTGGCAGTCAAGCGCGACTTGTCTGCCCGCATGCGGTTGGAGGCAGACACTGACGGCACGGTGATCAGCCTCTGGCGTTTTCCGGCATGGCTGGCAGTGGTGGCCGATGCGCTTTTGCACCTGTTCCGAAAGCAGGTGCGCGGCGAGGACCTTGCTGGCTTCCTTCGCGACCTGGGTCTCATGATGCGCGCGGGTGTTCCCGCCCTCGATGCGCTGACCACCCTGGTGGAAGAAAGCCACAGTGTGGGCAATCCGGCCATGGCATCTGTCGCTCGCAATATGCTGGACGACCTGAACGCGGGTGTGGGCATGACCGAAGCTTTCAATCGGCACCCCAACGTGTTCCCCGAGACCGTGCGCAACCTGATCTCCATCGGGGACCAGACAGGTACTCTGGACCGCATGCTGGGCGAAGCCGCCGAGCACGTGGAGCGCATGATCAATATCCGGCGTGACATCAAGACTGCGCTGATCTATCCGGCGTTCGTGTTCGCCTCCATCATTGGCGTCGCCATCTTCTGGATTTACTACGTCGTGCCCAACATGGCGCGCCTGTTCAAGCAGTTGCAGGCGAAACTGCCGCCCATCACCGAGGGTCTGGTGGCCTTTGCGAACTTGCTGTCTACCCACCTGCCCTGGGTGTTGCTGGTCACTGTCATCGTGGTGTCTATCGGCGTCATTGCCTTCAGGCGGTCCGAGCGATTCCAGCTGGCCACCTATACCCTGATGCACCGGTTGCCGATTGCTCGCACGTTGCTGGTGTCTTCTGGCATGGCGCATATCACCGAGCACCTTTCC
Organism: Acidovorax sp. GW101-11A03; assembly: GCF_059424825.1. Lineage (NCBI taxonomy): Bacteria > Pseudomonadati > Pseudomonadota > Betaproteobacteria > Burkholderiales > Comamonadaceae > Acidovorax > Acidovorax sp. GW101-11A03. The sequence continues at coordinate 29,227 of NZ_JBWKZU010000031.1, forward strand.
ATCCTGGTGCGTGCGGGGGTGGATATGGTGTCCAGCCTGCGCGTTCTGGGGCGGGCCACCAAGAACCGCTACTACCGCACCCGACTGATCCACGTGGCGGAATCGGTTTCGCGTGGGGAGTCTGTGTCTTCATCCATGCGGCGTGTGGGCGGCTTCCCCGCCATGGCAGTTCGCATGATTTCAGTGGGGGAAGAGTCTGGCAGCCTGGATCAACAACTCTCTCACCTGGCGGCGGACTATCGCAAGCGTCTGGAGGTGTTGGTGAAGTCGCTGGCGGAAATTCTCAAGCCTCTGATCATTCTGGTGGCGGGTGGCCTGTTTCTTTTCCTGATCGTTGCATTGCTGCTGCCGGTGTACGACCTGGTGCGCCAGTCGGTAACGCAGAGCATGGGAGGCGGCTAGTCATGTGTCTGGGTTGCCCGACAGTTTTCTTTTTTTTGAAAGCCCGCCAGCAGTTGTGCGGGGCTGGGTGCTGAAGCATGCGCAAGCCTTTATTGATAGGTGGCGGCCTGGGGCTGCTGGTGTTGGCTCTGCTGGCGGGCAGCTTTTGGCTGGCTGGTAATAACGCCCAAACCACTTCCACAACACCTGCCAGGGCGAGCGTTGGTCAACGGGTTTCGCCGTTGCCATCGTCTTCTTCTCCGGCTGGGCAGACCCCTTCTGCGGCAGGGGGCGCCAGCGCAGCTTTCCGTTCGCCACAGGAGGTGCAGGAGCGGCGGCGCCGTCTGGCGGAGGTTCGTGCCGAGTTCAATGCCTTGCGCGCTCAAGGGGCCAATGCGTCGCCGGAGCGCATGCGCGCTGTGGTCAACGAACTGGAGGCGTTGGCACCCCCAGGGTTTGATCCGCGGTATTACCAGACCCTGCGCGACATGCTCGAGTCCAGTGCGCGCATCCAGGTCTTGAACAAGGAACTGCAAGCCATCAGCAAGAGCACGTCTCCCAAGGATGTGGAGCGTCAGAAAGTGCTGATGGACGAAATGCGTGCTCTTGGTGAGCGTGTCAGCGCGGAAGCCCGGAACCTGCAGACCTATGTGCCCAAGCCAGGGGCAGGGGCCAAGACGCCATGACGACTTACCGATCTCCGTCGCTCTACCTACGGTCGTGGGGGCCTGCGCAACGGGGGTTTTCGTTGTTGGAGGTGTCGGTGGTGCTCGTTGTCGCCGGCTTGATGTCATGGGCTGCTTTCAGTGGGTATGAGACGGTATCGGCGCAGCAGGAAATAGAACGTGGCCGTGCAGAGGCGCACCAGCTTCAGTCGGTTATCCGTGCATTTGCATTGCGACACGGCCGGCTGCCGTGTCCTGACGCAGCTGGCACTGGCTACGAGTCGCTGACTTCGGGCAACTGCGCATCGGGTACCCAGGTGGGCTGGTTTCCTTATACCTCTGCGGGGTTACCCATTCCATCTGACCGGCTGCGCGCACGCTATTCCGTGTTTCGTAGTGCGAATGTCGACGTGACACGGGATGCCGATCTGGCGGTGGCTCTCGAACGTTCCGGTGATGCGGAGGGGGCGGATACGTTCAGAGACGTGACGGATCTCATCGTTGCGCTCAATAGCGCCTCTCGAATGACTTTTGCTTCGTCAAGAACCAACATCACAGGCGATGGCGGTGCAAGCGGAAATATCGACTGCGCTACCAACGCCTTCATGGCGGTGGCGTACTGGGTTGTCGTCCCGCTGCAGGACCGCGACAACGATGACAGCCGTCTGGACCCACCTCACGCGCTGAACAGTGTGTGCGCGGCAAGCCCTTCCGCGCCACTGAGGCGCCTGTCCGATGACGTGGTGATGGCGGAGTCTCCCATTCAGCTGGCGGGCTGGCTGCGTTCCAGCTTGCCATAGCGGTATCAACAAAACACCAACAAGATCCATGCGTTCCTTCTTTTCCAGAGTCCCCGCATCCCGTCAGACAAGGTCTGGCGCGCGTGGCTTCGGGCTCTTGCAGGTGTTGCTGCTGATCGCGGTAATGTCGGGCCTTGCCACGATTGGCTATCTGCAATGGCGCGAGCGGGCACTCATCGAGTCTTCGCGCCAGGAGCGGCAGGTGCTCGCCCAAGCGGATCAGGCGCTCATCGCATTTGCCACGGTAAACCATCGGTTGCCGTGCCCGGACATCAACCGTGACGGAGAGGAGGATTGCGGAACACTGACCGATCAAAAAGGCTGGCTGCCGTCCGTCACGCTACGCCTTGCGGGCGCAGATCCAGGCGTGGATGTAGGTCAGCTGCGCTACATGGCACAACGAGGTGCGGGAGGCAACAACCTCACTACGCTGACAGACTCGTGGAGACCGCTGGCGTACGACGATACGGGCACGACGTTCTTCAACGTGCGTGGAGCGGGCTACCCCAGTGACATCCTCACATTGACGGACCTATGCCAACGCATTGATACGGCTCGTACTACCACGATATCTGCCGGTCTGGCCCGCGTGAATGCGTCCCCGGTGCGTTCTGTTGCCTATGCGTTGGCACACCCCGGCAGTAATGATGCGGACGGCGATGGCGACCTGTTCGATGGAGCGAACGCCAATGGCGCCGCGAATGCTAATTTGATGGAAGATCCTGCGCGGCGGCCATTGCTTGCTACCTACAACGATATCGTTCTGGAGCGCTCCTTCACCAGCTTGTTGGCAGCTTTTCAGTGCCAGCCTTTGATCGATTCCATCAACGCTGTCGCCTTGGGCGAGGACATCGTGAGTCAAGTGGCAGAAATGAAGGCAGACAATATCGAGGCTGCGCGGCGCGCCGTTGCCTTCTCGACGCTGGCCGCCATCATGACCAGTCTGGAGATTGCGCTGGCCGTGGCAGAAGGTATTTCGGATGCTGGCAATGCAGCTGTCGAATGGGTGACCTGCGCCGCATCGCTGGGGCTGGCTGTCAATGCGTGTGCAGCAGCGCCGCAGCACACGGTGGCCATTGGGCTTGCGGGGGGCGTGGTCTATGCCAATATTGCAGCCGTGGCCCTGAACGCCACGGCTGCAGGTATCGCGGGAACAGCCCTCACGCTGGCAGATAGCTCTGCAACGGCGGCAGACATTTGTCCTCCGCGTGATCAGAGTCTGATCAACCAGATGCTGGCGAGCGCCAAGACTGAACGCGACAACGCAGTGAATGCGCTTGCCGCTGTAGATGCTGAAATCGTTAATAAGACGAACGAGCGCAATACAGCCATCACTGTGCGCGACAACACAGTGGCATCCCTGCGAGCGTTGCTGCGGGGGAACGGCGCATCGTCGCAGATTGATGACCGTGTGGATCCGCTGCTCAATGCCGCACTGAGTTGGGGTAACTACTCTTACGCCTACGAGGCTGCGGTGGCCAATGTCAGCCGCGCCACCGAAGCGCGCGACACCTGGGCTGACAAAGTCGCTAGCTACGACGCCATGCTTGCGGACAGCGCGGGCTCTCTGGCGCGGCTCAACGCAGACATCGCTACGCTGGACGCGCAGATTGCCGCCACTAGCCCGAGCGACACTGAACGGCTGAATCTGTTGCGCGGCCAGCGCTCCGGCAAGGAAGCCGAAATTCGCATGCTGGAGAGCATTCCGCAGATACAGACCCTGACCAATGAAATTGCGGCGCTGGATGCGCAGATTGCTACCAATCCGCCGAACAAGGCGGAGTTGGAGAAGGAGCGCGCACGCAAGGCCCGTGAGTTGGATGCCAATCTGTTCCGAGCTGCTCGCGCTGACGCGGTCAATTCGCTGGCCTCTGCCCAGGCGACGCTCAACACCGCAATCGCTGACCGGGATGCTGCGTCATCCAGCTTTGGCCAGGCCCAGACGCAATACCAAACCACCTACGCCAATCTGACTGGCGCCGGCCGTTACGCTGTTTACGATGGCAACGGTAATGTGATTGCCTACCGGTGCACGAGCGGGTGCGCGCAAGGCGAAGTGAACATCACCAACGATCTCAACAGCTTGTTGTGGAATCTATTCGGTTTTCCTGGCACTACAGCCCCCAGCACAGATGCGACGTATCTGAAACCCTTGAAGCTACAGAAAGAACTGGACGCGTTGGCGAAGAAGCGGGAGGCCGCCGCAGAGCGGGCAACCAAGGCCCAAGCGCAAGTAACCCAGATGCAGGCCATGGTCGATAACCCTGCTGCTTGCACTACCACGGGGTCGGCTGTGGTCCCCATGACGCCCGCACAGGCCCAGACTATTTTGGAGAACGTGGATCGCAAGGGAGGCACCCGATGAGGCTCAAGCACCTCTCTGTTCGACGGCAGTCGGGATTCTCTTTGGTGGAGCTCGGTGTGGCGATGGCCATCGTCGGCATCATCGGCGTCATTGTCTGGCGTTGGGTAGCCTCCACCCGAGAACCGCTGGAGCGGCCCGCCATCGTGGGTCAGCTGGCAGAGGCGCAAGCTGCGCTGGAAGGCTTTGTGCTGGCGCAAAGCCGCTTGCCCTGCGCAGCATCCAACATAGGTGGCAATGAAAACTGCGCTGATGCCACGGCTGTCTTTCTGCCATGGCGCACTTTAGGCTTGAGCAGCCGTTTCGGCCAATTGCACTACGGTGTGAACCGAGGCGGCACGGGTTTGAATCTGGCCCCCGAGGCGGGTGCGCTCGCGCGATCGGTGTCACCTGACCTGAATCTCACACTGACCGGCATTCCCTCCTCCGATCCAGATTTGCCTGCCGACGCAGCGGTTGATGCAGCGCTGGCCAATGTGGCGGCCGCCATGACCGCCGCTGCGACCCAGCGCGCTGCGGATGCGAATGGCTTGGACTGGTGCCGTGTGCTTCGGCGGTTTGCCGCCAACCCTGCGGCGGCTGGCGTTCTGCAGGCGGGAAACGCCACCGACAGCATGCCTGTCGCGTTTGTGGTTGTGCACCCTGGTTTGAACAACATCTTTGAGGGAAGCAATGTCAGTGGGGGTGCGGGTGGGCGATTCTTTGATTTCCCAGGTCGCGCTCAATCGTCGAATTACGATGACATCGCTATCGGTGTCGGACCCTCAGATCTGGCGGGGCGCATTGGCTGCGCTGCTCGTCTGAGCGCCATGCAGGCCGCCGGCCAGGCGGCTTACACCGCTTACGACAATGCGCTTCTGACGCAGGAGTACTGGTCGCTGCGCGTGTTCGACATAGCGCAGGCCGAGTCCGCTGTCTCGGGCGCTGAGTCCGGCGTAGCCCTTGCTGCGGTGAACCTTGCGCTGGCCGTAGGCAGTGCGGCGCTGGCGGTTGCGTCTGCCTCCAACACAGAAGGAATCACGATCTTCGGCATTGCACTGGCGGCGGCCAATGCGGTGACGGCCGGTATTGAAGTTGGCTTTGCCGCTACCGACCTTGTTGAAGCAAAGCAGGCCCTCCAGGATTCCATCGACAAGGAGGCCGCTGTGCGCGCCTATGTGGTGCATTTGTACGAAACGCTGGCACAGGCAATGAACTACGCCGTGCTGCTTGACCGCAAGGGGCTCAATCCATGAAGCGCCATATGATGGGTTTCACCCTGGTGGAACTGTCGGTCGTTCTCCTCGCGCTGGGCTTGATCCTGCCAGGTGCGGTGATCTTCTGGCAATTGTCAGAGCGCCAACGTGTGACCACTGCCCAGATGGATGTACAGAAGCAGGCTCGTGATTCGCTGCTGGGTTTTCTGCATGCCAACTACCGCTTGCCTTGCCCCGCTGCCAACTCGCTCGGCGCAGAGGATTGCGCGAGCAACCGTCAGGTGGGATTTTTCCCGTGGCGCACGCTCAATCTTCCTCGGCCAGAAGCCGGAGCGCTACGGTACGGCGTTTCTCGCGCTCCTGACTCTGCCTCTGCATCTTTGGATGAGGATCTGGCGGTGCGGCTGGATCGCATGAATCCGCTGAGGGTGCGCACACCCGATCCCAAGCCACAGAATGCCGATGCCCCGAATCCGAACGCGCCTCCGATTCCCGTCACAGGTGCGGGACTTTTGGGCGCGACCTACTCCGGCGACGATGCAACGCCGCTGAATGCTGCATGCAACACGGCGAATGCGCCTCCATGTCCCCTGGGAGTTGAAAATGCCGTCAATCTCATAGACATCTGCTTGGCGTTGAACCGGGGCGGTGATGGCCTCGTGCCTGCTGCGGGACGACTGGCCACGCAGGTGGGAGCCAATCGGCGGGCAGCCGCGTTTGTAGTTGCTGCTCCCGGAATGCTCGACGCAGATGGCAATGGTGCGGCTTTTGATGGCGCGAACGCAACGGCGGACAACACGACCCCAACCTTTGAGGCGCCGGGCCGGGCCGTGACCGACATCTATGACGACATCGTGGTGGCAGCAAGCCACAACGAATTGTTTTCAGAGTTGAGCTGCGGCGCTTCGCTGTCTGCAGTTTCTCATGCCCATTTCAACGTCGCCACAGGCTCCCTTGTGATGGAGCGGGCGATGTATGACTACCGCGATCAGCTCTATATCGCTGTGGTGCTGGCACGGGCGGATGTGGCGGCTGCAGCCGCTGGCGTAGCGTCGGCGGTGGCGGGATCGCTAGACGCTGCGAAGGAGATGGTTTCCGCAGTGGCAGACACAACGATGTCCGTGGGCGCGCGAGCCTTCCAGATTGCCTTGGCTGCTGTCGGTATCGGGCTGGCGGTTGCCAGCGACGTGGCAGCGGCCTACGCAGTGATCGATGCCGCCTTGTCGTTAGCAGAGGCGGAGCAGGTTCACAGCGACTTCGCGGCCCGCACCACGGCCATGACCAACCTGTCGCGCACCCTTAACGAGAATGCGCTGCGCGCCGATGCGATCGGCCATTGAATCCCAAGCTTATCGAGTTACGCACCATGACCCCCATTTCTGCATTCACCGCTGGCGGCCGCCTGTCTCGCCGCCAGCGCGGCTTCTCACTGATCGAGTTGAGCGTGGTCCTGATCGTTATCGGGCTTGTGATCGGCGCTGTGGCTGTAGGTCGGGACCTGCAGCGGTCCGCTGCCAACCAGCGTTTGTCCACGGACTTCATCCAAGGGTGGCAACTCGCTTATGAGGCGTACTTCAACGGCGTGGGCCGCCCGCCTGGAGACAACCCGTCCAATCCGACGGGTCGCGTGAATGGCAATGCCACGCCGGCGGGCACGGAGTTGTGCGGTACGACAATGATCAATGAGTTTTTGGCAGCAGGAATTCGTGTGCCTACAGGGCGTACAGAGGGTCAACAAGACCGGTACGTGTACCTCGACAGCAATGGCAACCCCCAAGAGGCGCGTGTCTGCTTTCAGAGCGTTAATTGGTCTGAACCCGCCGATACCGTGAACAACTACGTGCTCCGTCCACGCAACGTGATGGTGATTCGTGGAGTGACCTTTTCCTTGGCGGGCTCGTTAGACCAGCAGATTGATGGCCGCACCGATGCGCGTTTTGGAAGCTTGCGCGAAGGGCCTCTGGCGAACGGCACAGTACCTGCTGCCGACACAACCAACAGTACGGGTATGAACTGGTCCATTGATGACCGTGTTGCATTCGGTGCTGCGGTGCCAACTTCGCTGGATGAGTCTCAGGTGGCCGTGACTACGGCCTATTTCAAGATGATGCGTTGAATGCCGCCTTCAAGACCGTTCGTGGACCTGGATTGAGCAGCCGTCAAAACCCCGCCAGCTGAAACCGCTGATCGAAATTCATCTTGCCCAGCAGGCGCAGCGCGGCGTTGCGGGTGGTGTTGTCCACTTTGCTGATGTCCAGGCTATAGCGCTTGGCGGTGGACACCACGTCCACACATCTGTGGCCCCATTGCACCGCCACGAGCAGGGCGGGGCGCTGGCCGGCTTCGGCGCCCACCGATACGCCGCGCTGTTCGGGGCGCAGCATGAATTCAAGATGGGGGGTGCGCACCAGGGTGAGGCGGTCGGCGCCCCGGGGGCCGAGTGCGAACGAGACCACCCAGTCGTCTTCGTCTTCCACCGTCACAAACGGAACATGCTGGGGTGCGGCCATGGTGTTGGGCGTAGGGGTTGGAGGGCGGGGCGGGTGGGCCGCCGTGGTGCACTGCCCGGGGTGCGGGCGGGCGCCAGTATGCCGTTGCAAGCGCTGTGCCTGCTGCGGGAGAACCCGAGGTTGGGCCTTTCCAACGCGGGGCGCGGGTGTCAGCCTGGTGCAAGGCTGGCGCGGTGGGCGGCGATGCCGTGGGCGGGTGGGGCGGATGAGGCCAGGCCGTGAATTAGGGTGGCGAAAATCGGCCTATGCGCTCGACCATCATGACTTTTTGGCTATTTTTTTAATAGCAATTGGGTGAGGCCTGGTGCTCTGCCGCGCCCATGGCCAATCTAGTCGCCAGTTGGCCCACGGTGGCCAGCGCGGCCTGCAGCCGGTGCTGGGCGGGGTGGCCGTAGTTGATGCGCACGCAGTGCGCAAACCGCTGGTCGGCCGAGAAGATCTGCCCGGGCGCCAGGCTGATGCCCTGCTGCAGTGCCAGCCGGTGCAGCTCCAGCGCGTTGACCGGGGGCGGCAGCTCCACCCACAAAAAGTACCCACCCTCGGGCCGCGACACCCGCGTGCCGCGCGGGAAGTGCTGGGCCACCGCTGCCAGCGCAATCGCCTGTTGTTGTTCCAGGCTGCGGCGCAGGGCGCGCAGGTGCCGGTCATACCCACCCTGGGCCAGGTACTCCGACAGCGCCTGCTGCGACGGCGTGGCGGCCGAGAGCGTGGTCATCAGCTTGAGCCGCTGCACCGCCTTGGCCTGGCGGCCCGCCGCCACCCAGCCCACGCGGTAGCCGGGCGCCAGGCTTTTGCTGAACGAGCTGCAGTGCATCACCAGCCCTTCGGTATCAAACGCCTTGGCTGGGGGCGGGCGCTGGGGGCCAAAGTGCAGCTCGCCATACACGTCGTCCTCGATCAGCGGCACGCCGTGGCGGGCGAGCAGGGCGACGAGTTCGCGCTTTTTGCCCTCGGGCATCAGGCTTCCCAGCGGGTTCTGAAAGCTGGGCATGAGCCAGCAGGCCTTGATGGGCTGGTGGGGTGGCTGGCGCTCCAGCGCCTCGGCCAGCGCGGCCAGGTCGATGCCGTCGCGCGGGTGGGTGGCGATCTCCAGCGCCTGCAGGTTCAGCCGCTCCAGCGCCTGCAGCGCGGCGTAGAAGGTGGGCGATTCGACCACCACCACGTCGCCGGGCTGGATGACGGCCTCCAGGCAGAGGTTGAGCGCTTCCATCGCGCCGTTGGTGATGATGATTTCTTCCACATCCACCGCCGTGCCGTGCACGCCGTAGCGCAGCGCAATCTGCTGGCGCAGGCGTTCGTCGCCGGGCGGCAGGCTTTGCACGATGTTCCACGGGTCGAGCTTGCGCATGCCGCTGGCCAGGCACCGCGCCAGGCGCTCCAGCGGAAACAGCTCCAGCCCCGGGAAGGCCGAGCCCAGCGGCACCAGGTCGCGGTCGCGCGCCAGGCCCAGCACTTCGAACACCAGGTCGCTGATGGCCACGTCGGTGGAGGTGGCGGCGGGCTGCGAGGGCAGGGGCTCGGCGGGGCGGGCCTCGGCCGTGCCGGGCAGCCGGGCGCTGACGTAGTAGCCCGAGCGCGGGCGAGCGTGGATCAGGCCCTGGGCCTCCAGCAGGTAGTAGGCCTCGAACACGGTGGACGGGCTGATGCCCCGCGTGCGGCTGGCCTCGCGCACCGAGGGCACGCGGTCGCCCGGGCGCAGCGCGCCGCTGTGGATGAGCTGGGCGATGGCGTCGGCATGGCGTTCGTAGCGTTTCATGGGCGTAGAAACCGGGTGCAGGCGTTGATCAGGGCAAACTGATCTGTATTTTTAACTGGAAACTGAATCTGTACTGTTTTTTGGTGCGCGCGTAGAGTTGCTTTGGAATCTCCCTGTGCTCCGTTGCCCCACCCATATCCCCATGATTGATTGCCTGCACCGTTTGCATCGCCTGCTGTGCCCCCTTGCTGTTGTGTTCTTCCTGTCTGCGGGCCTGGCTGCCGGGGTGGCGGCGCAGCCCGCCCCCACCACTGCGGCACCGGCCGCCATGGCCCCGCGTGTGTTGGCCTGCACCGTATGCCACGGCAAGGAGGGCCGCGCCACGCCGGACGGCTACTTTCCGCGCATTGCGGGCAAACCGGAGGGTTACCTGGCCAACCAGCTGCTCAACTTCCGCGACGGACGTCGCAGCTACCCGCAGATGACCTACCTCATCGAGCACCTGACCGATGACTACCTGCGCGAGATGGCCGAACACTTTGCGGCGCTGGACCTGCCGTACCCGCCCCCACCGCCGCCCCAGGCCCCGCCCGCCGTGCTGGAGCAGGGCCGCAGGCTGGTGCAGCAGGGCGATGTGGCCCGCAACGTCCCCGCCTGCGTGGCCTGCCATGGCGCGGCCATGACGGGCGTGGCGCCATCCATCCCCGGCCTGCTGGGGCTGCCGCGCGACTACCTCAACAGCCAGCTCGGCGCCTGGAAAACCGGCCAGCGCCGCGCCCATGCGCCGGATTGCATGGCCGATATTGCGCGCCAGCTCACGCCCGAGGAGGTGAGCGCTGTATCAGCCTGGCTGGCGGCCCAGCCCGTGGCGGCGGGCGGCAAGCCTGCGCGCACCCTGCCTGCCGTCATGCCTGCCCGGTGCGGGGGCGTGGCCGATGTGCCCGTCGCCGCAGCGGCTGCACGTTGAGAAGGGATGCACCGATGAAACGCATCCTTTGTACGATCTCTTGCACACTCGCGGCCCTGGGCATTGCCGCCGCCGTTGTGGTCACCTTGAACCTGCGGGGCGAAGAGCCGCTGCCTGCCACCGAAACCCTGCAATCCACGCCCGCGCTGGTGCAGCGCGGCGAATACCTGGCCCGCGTCGGCAACTGCATGGCCTGCCACACCACACAGGGCGGAGCGCCGTTTGCGGGCGGGCGCGGCATCGAGACGCCGTTTGGCGTGGTGCACAGCTCCAACCTCACGCCCGACAAGGCCCACGGCATTGGTGCGTGGACATCGGCCGAGTTCTGGCGCGCCATGCACCATGGCCGCAGCAAGGACGGGCGGCTGTTGTACCCGGCCTTCCCGTACCCCAACTACACGCAGGTGACGCGCGAGGACTCGGATGCCATCTTTGCGTATCTGCAAAGCCAGCCTGCTGTGGCCGAACCCAACCGGGCGCATGCGCTGCGTTTTCCGTACAACACGCAGGCGGCGCTGGGTGTGTGGCGGGCGCTGTTCTTCGCGCCCGGAGCGCCCCGGCCCGAGGCCACGCAAACGGCCGAGTACAACCGGGGCGCCTACCTGGTCAACGGCCTGGGCCATTGCACGGCCTGCCACACGCCGCGCAACGCGCTGGGTGCCACCACCGACGCCAAGGCGTTCACGGGCGGGCTGATCCCGGTGCAGAACTGGTATGCACCTGCGCTCAATGCGGCGCATGAGGCGGGTGTCAAAGAATGGAAGACCGACGACGTGATGGCCTTGCTGAAAACCGGCGTGGCCCCGCAGGGCTCGGTGCTGGGCCCCATGGCCGAGGTGGTGTTCCGCAGCACGCAGTACCTGAGCGATGCCGATGCGCGCGCCATGGCGGTGTACCTGCAGGGCCTGCCGCAGCAGGAGCACAAGGCGCTTGCCGCCGGGGCCGCACCACCGGCCACCGCCCTGGCGCGCGGCGCCAAGGTGTATGAACAGCACTGCGCCCAATGCCATGGCGACCAGGGGCAGGGCGAGCCGGGTGCCTTCCCCGCGCTGGCGGGCAACCGCGCCGTCACGCTGGCCGACCCCACCAACCTGGTGCGCGTGGTGCTGCAGGGCGGCTACCTGCCCGCCACGGCGGGCAACCCGCGCCCGCATGGCATGCCGCCGTTCCAGCAGTTGTTGTCCGACGAAGACATTGCGGCCGTGACCACCTTGGTGCGCAACAGTTGGGGCAACCGGGCGCCCGGGGTGGGTACCATCGAGGTTTACCGCGCCCGGGAACGGCGCGGTTTGTAGCGGGTCCGCTGGTGTTGACGGACTGCTGCACCAGCCCCAGGAGCCCGTTTGATGTCCAGCCCCGCCACACTGCCCCCGTCCACCCCCTCAAGCCCTGCGGCCGCCACGCCCGGCGGCTGGTGGGCCGTGTGCCTGTGCGCGGCCTGGTGCGGCACCTGCGGTATCTACCGCCCCTTGTTCGACGAGCTGGCCCGCGCGCACCCGGACGTGCGGTTTGAATGGGTGGACATCGAGGACGAATCCGATCTGGCGGGCGACCTGGACGTGGAAACCTTCCCCACGCTGCTGATTGCCGACGGTGAACGTGCGCTGTTCCTGGGCCCCTTGCTGCCCCAGGCGCCGGTGCTGGCGCGGCTGCTGGCCAGCCTGCAGGCGGCCACGCCTGGCAGCAGTGCCGGGGCAGGGCAGGAGGCCCAGGGCGTGTTCGAGCGCGTGCGGGCCGCCCGCGGGCGCTGAGGCGCTGTGGGTTGTTTGCTCCTGTTTTGATAGCTAATTGCGCTTGATGGTCGCGCGCAAGAGGCATTTTTTTCCTTGAACTTTGTGTCTTCCCCTTCCGCACCCTGGTTTCCCATCAACTCGCTGCAGGCCTGGTGCGAAAAAGGCGCCTGGTCACGGGGCATGGACCTTTTTCGCCAGGCGGCGGTGGTCCACATCGACATCGAGGAACGTGGCGACAGCGCCTTCACCCTCCATGGCGAGGTGCAGGGCACCCAGCCCGAGCCGTATGGGCTGTCGGTAGAACTGCAGCTGGCGCCCAACGGCCAGGTCAGCGCGTGGTCGGGCGAATGCAGCTGCCCGGTCGGGGAAGACTGCAAACATGCGGTAGCGCTGACGCTGAAGGCGGCGCACCTGCGCTCGGGCCCGGCGTCCGCAGCCTCATTCGCACCCTCATCCGCGCCCGCGCCCCTGTCGGCCCAGGCCGTGCAGGCGCTGCAAGCCATGCAAGACCGCGTGGCCGCCCAGGCCCGCGCCGAGGCCGAGGCGCGCCTGGTGCGCTGGCTGCACGACTGGGACCTGGCCGCCGACAACGCGGCGCCGCCCCCGCCGGGTGCGCGGGCCGACCGGCCAGAGTGTTATCTCTATCTGCTCTCCACCGTGGGGCGCTTGCGCTCGGGCGCGCCGCAGCTGCAGATCGAGGCCGTGGTCTCCTACCCCAAGCTCACCGGCGGCTGGGCCAAGCCCAAGACCATCCGCACCCAGCCCGGCCCCGGCCAGGCGGTGTACGACCGGGCCACCGATGCCGACCGCCAGCTGCTGCAACTGCTGCGTGCCATGCCGCGCAGCCTGGGTTACTACTCGGCCTACAGCGGCGCGCCGTCGGGCGTGCTCGAAGGCACGGTGGGTCTGTTGGCACTGCAGCAGGCCGCCGCCACGGGCCGTCTGTTTGCCGACGCGGGCGGTGCCACCGTGGGGGCGCCCCTGCGTTGGGGCGAGCCGCTGCCTATCGCCTGGGCCTGGAACGAGACCCCGCCCCCCCAAGCCGACGGTGACAGCGCCTGGCGCCTGCAGGCCCGCCTGCCCAGCCCCAGTGCCGCGCTGTGCGCCAACGACCCGCCGCTGTACCTGGACACCGACCAGGGCCTGTGTGGCCCCGTGCTGGCAGAGGGCCTGAGCGCCGCACAACTGCAGCTGTTGCTGCAGGCGCCCCCGCTGGGCACCGCCGCGTTGCAAAAGCACCATGCCGATGTGGCCAGCCGCCTGGGCGGCATGCTGCCGCTGCCGCCGGTGCTCAGCCCCCTCACACGCGTGCAAGGCGTGAAGCCTGTGGCGCGCCTGCATCTGGCGCCCGTGGCCGAGTCCGATGTTCCTTACCTCGGCCTCATCACCGCCCAGCTGCGTTTTGACTACCAGGGCCATGTGGGCTGGTGGGCCGGGCAGGAGCTGGGCGTGCTGGTGCCGGGCGCCGATGGCGGCCAGGTGCTGTTGCAGCGCGATGCGATGGCCGAGCTGGATGCCATCGAACGTCTGATGGACCTGGGCCTGCTGGGGACAGACGATGGCCTGTTCGGCATCCCTGGCGAGCAATCGCAAAACGACTGGATGCACTGGGCCGACAACGGCTTCGTGGTGCTGCGCGACGCGGGGTTTGAACTGACGCTGGCAGCCACGCTGAACGGCTGGATCACCCATGCCGATGCGCTGGACGTGGCGCTGCAGCCCAGCGGCGACGATGAGGCCACATCCCCCTGGTTTGCGCTGTCGCTGGGCATGGAAATCAACGGCGTGCGCCACAACGTTCTGCCCTGGCTGCCCGAGCTGATTGCCGCCGCTGCGACCCAGCCGTTGGATCCTGCGACGGGGCTGCCCCGGCTGCCCTCGCATGTCTATCTGCCGTCGCAAACCGGTACGGGTTTTGTGCGCCTACCCACCGACACCCTGCGCCCCTGGATGGCCGCCCTGCTGGAGTTGGTGGGCGACCGCGCGCACGATTTCGGCGGCGAGAGCCTGAAGCTCTCGCGTCTGGACGCGCTGCGCACAAGCGCGGCCTTGGGCGAGGGCGCGGTGTGGCAGGGCGCAGATGCGCTGCGCGGCCTGGTGGCGCAGCTGCAGGGCGCCAGCGCATTGCCCGCCGTGCCCGTGCCAGCGGGTGTGCAGGCCACGCTGAGGCCGTACCAGCAGCAGGGGCTGAACTGGCTGCAGTTTCTTCGCACCCATGGTCTGGCCGGGGTGCTGGCCGACGACATGGGCCTGGGCAAGACGCTGCAGACGCTGGCCCATATCCAGGTCGAAAAAGACGCGGGCCGCCTGAGCGACCCCGCCCTCATCATTGCGCCCGTGAGCCTGATGGGCAACTGGCAGCGCGAGGCCGCGCGTTTTTGCCCCGGCCTGCGCTGCCTGGTGCTTCACGGCGCGGGCCGCCACGCCGTGGCCGATGCGGTGGCCGAACACGACATCGTCATCGCCCCGTATTCGCTGCTGCAGCGCGACCGCGAGCGCTGGCTGGCACAGCCCTGGCACCTGGTGGTGCTGGATGAAGCCCAGAACATCAAGAATGCCAGCACCCACGCCGCGCAGGTGGTGGGCGAGCTGCAGGCGCGCCACCGCCTGTGCCTGTCGGGCACGCCCATGGAAAACCACCTGGGCGAAATCTGGAGCCTGTTCCACTTCCTGATGCCGGGGTTCCTGGGTAGCCAGCAGCGCTTCAAGGAACTGTTCCGCAACCCCATCGAAAAACAGGGCGACACGGCTCGCCTGGCGCAGCTGCGCGCCCGCGTCACGCCCTTCATGCTGCGGCGCACCAAGGGGCTGGTGGCGGCGGAGCTGCCTCCCAAGGTGGAGTCGGTGATGCCGGTGGAGCTGAGCGGCTCGCAGGCCGACCTGTACGAAACCATCCGCCTGGGCATGGAGAAAACCGTGCGCGAGGCGCTGCAGACCAAGGGCCTGGCCAAATCGCAGATCACCATCCTCGATGCGCTGCTCAAGCTGCGCCAAGTGTGTTGCCACCCGGCGCTGGTGCCGCTGGATGCCGCCAAAAAGGTCAAGACCTCGGCCAAGCTGGAGCAGTTGATGGCGCTGTTGCCCGAGATGCTGGCCGAGGGGCGGCGCATTCTGCTGTTTTCGCAGTTCACCAGCATGCTCACGCTGATCGAGGCGGAGCTGAAGAAGCGCGGCTTGCCCTGGGTCAAGCTCACGGGGCAGAGCGTCAAGCGCGACGCGATCATCGAACAGTTCACCAGCGGGCAGGTGCCGCTGTTCCTCATCAGCCTGAAGGCGGGCGGGGTGGGGCTGAACCTGCCGCAGGCCGACACCGTGATCCATTTCGACCCCTGGTGGAACCCGGCGGTGGAAAACCAGGCCACCGACCGTGCCCACCGCATCGGCCAGACGCAGAGCGTGTGGGTGGTCAAGCTGGTGGCGCAGGGCACGATCGAAGAGCGCATCCTGGCGCTGCAAGAGCGCAAGGCGCAACTCGCGGGCAGCCTTTACAGCGAGGCATCGGCCCGCAAGGAGCCGTTGTTCACCGAAAGCGACCTGGCCGAGTTGCTGCAACCGCTATCGTCGTTGTAGCAAGAAAAGACGGCTGGATGGGCGGGGTGTGCCTTCTGAGGGCGCTAACGGCGCCAGGCCGCCGCGCTGGCGTGTTAACAACAGCACATGGGTGCCGCTGTATGCGCTGTCTTTGCAAATCAATGCTTTACGCGTTACAATAAGAGCCTCACGACCAAACGGGCGGGTACCAACCGCCCGTTTTTTTTGGTCGATTGCTTTTCGAGCTCGAAGCTGCCGGAGAAGTCTCCGGGGGTTATCGGGTTTTTTGTTTTTCCGGGATGGAACTGAAATAAGTGGCGCTACAGCAAGTCGTTGAACAAATTGTGACGGGCCTGGACTATGACCTGGTGGAGATCGAACGCTCCGCCGGTGGTTTGCTGCGCGTCACCATCGATTTGCCTTGGACGCCGCCGGCCGCCGATGCGCCCGCCCCTGTGCTGGAGCAGTTCGTCACCGTCGAGGATTGCGAGAAGGTCACCCGCCAGCTGCAGTTTGCGCTGGAAGTGGACGGTGTCGAATACAAGCGCCTCGAAGTGTCGTCCCCCGGCATCGACCGCCCCTTGCGCCACGAGCAGGACTTTGTGCGTTTTGAAGGCGCGGTCATCGACATCACCTTGAAGGCGCCCATTGGCGCTGCAGGCGGGGGGCAGGTCAATGCCACCCGCAAGAAATTTCGCGGCACGCTGGAGCGCGCCGAGGCGGGTGGCTGGCAAATCGTCTGGAGCGACGAGCCGCCGGTCAAGCCAGGTCAAAAAGTGAGCAAGAAACGTGTGCCCGCCCCTTTGCAGGCGCTGGGCTTTACCCTGGACGAGCTGCGGGATGCGCGCCTGGCGCCCATCGTGGACTTCAAGGGGCGTGCGGGCAAGGCCGGGTCGGCAGCTGCCTGAGTTGCTGAATGGATTGGGGTGGGTGGCTGCTGTGTGCAGCCTTCCATCTTCGGGTGATTGAAACAGGAGAGTCGTCGCATGAATCGCGAATTGTTGATGTTGGTTGAGGCCATTTCGCGCGAGAAGAACGTGGAGCGTGATGTGGTCTTGGGCGCCGTGGAGTCGGCCCTGGCCCAGGCTACCAAGAAGCTGTACCAGGGCGAGGTGGACATCCGCGTGTCGATCGATCGCGACAGCGGCAACTACGAGACTTTCCGCCGCTGGCTGGTGGTGCCCGATGACGCGGGCCTGCAAAACCCCGAGGCCGAAGAGCTGCTGATGGACGCGCAGGAGCGCATCCCCGACATCGAGGTGGGCGAGTACATCGAGGAAGGTGTCGAGTCCGTGCCCATCGGCCGCATCGGCGCGATGGCGGCCAAGCAGGTCATCCTGCAGAAGATTCGCGACGCCGAACGCGAAATGCTGCTCAACGACTTCATGTCGCGCGGCGAGAAGATCTTCACGGGCACCGTCAAGCGCATGGACAAGGGCGACATCATTGTCGAATCCGGCCGTGTGGAAGGCCGCCTGCGCCGTTCCGAGATGATCCCCAAGGAAAACCTGCGCAGCGGCGACCGCGTGCGGGCCATGATCATGGAGGTGGATCTGACCCTGCGCGGCGCGCCCATCATCCTGTCGCGCTCGGCGCCCGAGTTCATGATCGAACTCTTCCGCCAGGAAGTGCCCGAGATCGAGCAGGGCCTGCTGGAGATCAAGTCCTGCGCCCGCGACCCCGGTTCGCGCGCCAAGATCGCCGTGCTGTCGCACGACAAGCGCGTGGATCCCATCGGCACCTGCGTGGGTGTGCGCGGCACCCGCGTGAATGCAGTGACCAACGAACTCGCTGGCGAGCGCGTGGACATCGTGCTGTGGTCCGAAGACCCGGCGCAGTTCGTGATCGGTGCGCTCGCCCCGGCCAACGTGTCCTCCATCGTGGTCGATGAAGAAAAGCACGCTATGGACGTGGTCGTGGACGAGGAAAACCTCGCCATCGCCATCGGCCGTGGTGGCCAGAACGTGCGTCTGGCGTCCGACCTCACCGGCTGGAAAATCAACATCATGGACGCCGCCGAAAGCGCGCAGAAGCAGGCCAACGAGACCGACACGGCCCGCAAGCTGTTCATGGAAAAGCTGGATGTGGACGAAGAAATCGCCGACATCCTGATCTCCGAAGGCTTCAACAGCCTGGAAGAAGTGGCCTATGTGCCCCTGCAGGAAATGCTGGAGATCGAAAGCTTCGACGAAGACACCGTCAACGAGCTGCGTGCCCGTGCCAAGGATGCGCTCCTGACCATGGAAATCGCCCGCGAGGAAAGCGTGGAAGAGGTCTCCCAGGACCTGCGCGACCTTGAAGGCCTCACCCCCGAACTGATTGCCAAGCTGGCTGACGGTGGTGTGCATACACGTGACGACCTGGCCGACCTGGCCATTGATGAGCTGACCGACCTGACCGGACAGTCTGCAGAGGACGCCAAAGCCTTGATCATGAAGGCGCGCGAACATTGGTTCGCGGGGCAACAAGAGTAAGGGTCAGGGAGGCACGAACCACATATGTCCAGTAACACTGTCGCCGAGTTCGCAACCGAACTCAAAAAATCGCCTGAAACCCTGCTCGACCAGCTCAAGGCTGCGGGCGTGGGCAAGGCTGCCCCCTCCGACGCACTGACCGAGTCGGACAAGCAGAAGCTGCTTGCGTACCTGCAAGCCAGCCATGGCACGGCTTCTGCCGACCGCAAGAAGATCACCCTGGTGAAGAAGTCCACCAGCGAGATCAAGCAAGCCGACGCCACGGGCAAGGCGCGCACCATCCAGGTGGAAGTGCGCAAGAAGCGCACGTTCATCCAGCGGGATGAAGGCGCTGAAGCGGCTGCCGAGACCGCAACTGCGGTTGTCGAAGAAGCTGCTGTGTCGAGTGAAGACCTGGAACTGGCCCGCCGCGAAGAGGAAGCCCGCCGCCAGGCCGAGCTGATCCGCCGCCAGGAGGCCGAACTGGCCGAGAAGCGTGCCGAGCGCGAAGCCCGCGAGAAGCGCGAGCGCGAAGCCGAAGAGCGCGCCGCCGCCTATGCCGCCCAGGAAGCCGAAAAGAAGGCCCAGGCCTCCGCCGTGAAGCAAGAGGCTACCCGTGAGCAGGCAGCCGAGGCTGCTGCGCGCGCTGCTGCGCAGACCGAAGCCCGGGAAAAGGCACAGGCAGAAGCCAAGGCCCGTGCGGACGAAGAGTCTGCCCGTGCCCGCGATCTGGAAGAGCGCCGCCGCAAGGCCCTGGCCGAGGCAGAAGCCATCCGCGCCATGATGGCCACGCCCAAGAAGGCGGTCATGGTCGCCAAGAAGCCCGAAGAACCCAAGCCCGCGGCCAAGCCTGCGGCGGTGGGTGACGCCAAGAAGGGCACGCTGCACAAGCCCGCCGTTGGCACGGGTGGCCCGCGCGCAGGGGCTGCAGCCCCGGCCGGTGCCGGTGCTGCCCCGGGTTCGGGCAAGGAAGTCAAGTCGGCCAAGCTGTCCTCCAGCTGGGCCAATGACACGGCCAAGAAGAAGGAAATCAAGACCCGCGGCGACAGCAGCGGTGGCGTGGGCCGCAACAACTGGCGTGGTGGCCCGCGTGGCCGCCGTGGCGACGGCCGCGACCAGCGCGACGATCACCAGCAGTCGGCACCGGTCGAGGCGCGCATCATTGAAGTGCATGTGCCCGAAACCATCACGGTGGCGGAGCTGGCGCACAAGATGTCGATCAAGGCGTCCGAAGTCATCAAGGCGCTGATGAAGATGGGCCAGATGGTCACCATCAACCAGCCGCTGGACCAGGACACCGCCATGATCGTGGTGGAAGAGCTGGGCCACAAGGCCGTGGTGGCTGCGCTGGATGACCCCGAAGCCTTCACCGACGACGATTCGGGCCAGAAGGACGCCGAACTGTTGCCACGCGCTCCGGTGGTCACCGTCATGGGCCACGTGGACCACGGCAAGACCTCGCTGCTGGACTACATCCGCCGCGCCAAGGTGGCGGCGGGCGAAGCGGGCGGTATCACGCAGCACATCGGTGCCTACCACGTGGAAACGCCGCGCGGCATGGTGTCCTTCCTCGATACCCCCGGTCACGAGGCCTTCACGGCCATGCGTGCCCGTGGCGCTCAGGCTACCGACATCGTGATCCTGGTGGTTGCTGCCGACGACGGCGTGATGCCACAAACGAAGGAAGCCATCAAGCACGCGAAGGCGGCGGGTGTTCCTATCGTGGTGGCCATCACCAAGGCGGACAAGCCCGATGCCAACCCCGACCGCGTCAAGCAGGAACTGGTGGTTGAAGAGGTGGTGCCTGAAGAGTATGGCGGCGATTCGCCCTTTGTGGCTGTGTCGTCCAAGACCGGCATGGGCATCGACGACCTGCTCGAACAGGTGCTGTTGCAGGCCGAAGTGCTTGAACTCAAGGCCCCGGTGGAATCCCTGGCCAAGGGTCTCGTGATCGAAGCCCAGCTCGACAAGGGCCGCGGCCCGGTGGCCACGGTGCTGGTGCAGTCCGGTACGCTGAAGGTGGGCGATGTGGTGCTGGCAGGCCAGACTTCGGGCCGCGTGCGCGCCATGCTGGACGAAAACGGCAAGCCGGCCAAGACGGCCGGTCCGTCGATCCCGGTGGAAATCCAGGGTCTGTCGGATGTGCCCCAGGCCGGCGACGAGTTCATGGTGCTGTCCGACGAGCGCCGTGCGCGCGAAATCGCGACCTACCGTGCAGGCAAGTTCCGCAACACCAAGCTGGCCAAGCAGCAGGCAGCCAAGCTGGAGAACGTGTTCTCCGAGATGACCGCAGGCGAGGTGCAGACCCTGCCCATCATCATCAAGGCGGACGTGCAGGGCTCGCAGGAAGCGCTGGCCGCCTCGCTGCTCAAGCTTTCCACCGAGGAAATCCGCGTGCAGCTGGTCTACGCTGGCGTGGGTGGCATCAGCGAGTCCGACGTGAATCTGGCGATTGCCTCCAAGGCCATCGTGATCGGCTTCAACGTGCGTGCCGACGCCGGTGCGCGCAAGCTGGCGGAGTCGAGCGACGTGAACCTGCATTACTACAACATCATTTACGACGCCGTGGATGAGTTGAAGGCGGCCATGTCCGGCATGCTGGCACCCGAGCAGCGCGAAGAAGCGATCGGTACGGCGGAGATCCGCACCGTGTTCGTGGCTTCCAAGATCGGCACGGTGGCGGGTTCGTACGTCACCTCCGGCCAGGTCACGCGCAATTGCAAGTTCCGCCTGCTGCGCGACAACGTGGTCATCTACACCGGCGAAGTGGAGTCTGTGCGCCGCCTCAAGGACGATGTCAAGGAAGTCAAGGAAGGCTTCGAGTGCGGTATCAAGCTGCGCAACTACAACGACATCAAGGAAGGCGACCAACTCGAGTTCTTTGAAATCAAGGAAATCGCACGCACGCTGTAAGGCGAGGCGACGACGAGAGCGACGACTACGACATGGCTGCGAAGAAATCCGCCACTCCCAACCGCGCCTTCAAGGTGGCCGACCAGATCCAGCGCGATCTGACGGAGCTGATCGCGCGCGAGTTGAAAGACCCGCGCGTGGGCATGGTGACGCTGCAGGGCGTGGAGGTGACCCCCGACTACGCCCACGCCAAGGTGTTCTTCAGCCTGCTGACGGGTGACCCGGTGGAAACCCAGGCGGCGCTCAACCAGGCGGCGGGCTTCTTGCGCAATGGCCTGTTCAAGCGCCTGCACATCCACACGGTGCCCACGCTGCACTTCGTGTTCGACCGCACCTCCGAACGTGCCGCCGACATGAATGCGCTGATTGCGCGCGCTGTGGCTTCCCGCTCCAAAGACGACGAGGAAACATGACCGAGCGCGCTCCCCGCATCCGGGTGCAGCGGCGCCCGGTGCACGGAGTGCTGCTGCTCGACAAACCCCTGGGCCTGTCCAGCAATGACGCCTTGCAAAAGGTGAAATGGCTGCTGCGCGCCGAGAAGGCGGGCCACACCGGCACGCTTGATCCGCTCGCCACGGGTGTATTGCCCCTGTGTTTTGGTGCAGCCACCAAGTTCAGCCAGCTGCAGCTCGAAGCCGCCAAGACCTACGAAGCGATTGCCGTGCTGGGCATCACCACCACCACCGGCGACGCCGAGGGCGAGGTGCTGGAGCGTCGCGAGGTGGATCCTGCCCAGCTCACCCCCGACCGCCTGGCTGCCGTGCAGCAGCAGTTCACCGGCTCCATCCGCCAGGTGCCACCCATGCACAGCGCGCTCAAGAAGGACGGCAAGGCGCTGTACGAGTACGCGCGTGCCGGTGTCACAGTGGAGCGTGAGCCGCGCGATGTGGTCATTCATGCACTAAAACTGGCACTCACGCCCACTGATCAAGCGCTGTTCGCTATCAAAATAGTAGTGACCTGCAGCAAAGGCACCTACATCCGCACCCTGGGTGAGGACATTGGTGCTGCACTGGGCTTCGGGGCGCACCTCAGTTTTCTGCGCCGGATCGACACCGGTGGCATCGGTGTGGAGCGCTGCGTCACGCTGGCGCAGCTGGAGGCCATGCCCGAGGCCGAACGCATTGCCAGCCTGGAGGCCCCCGAGTCCTTGCTGGCCGGGCACACACGTGTCACGCTGGACAGCGACAATGCCGCTCGTTTCCTGTCGGGCGTGCGCCGCCGTGGGGCCTGGCCGGATGCCAGCGCGGTGGCGGTGTTTGGAGAAAGCCCCCCGGCGCTGCTGGGGGTAGGCCATATTGCTGGCGGGGAACTGGTGCCGGGCCGGCTCCTGAGTCCGCTGGAAATTCAACAAATCTTGGAAAGCAAGCCGCACGTGCAAACCAGCGGCACATTGGAAAAACTATGACTAAACAGATCCGCAACATCGCCATCATTGCCCACGTTGACCATGGCAAAACCACCATGGTGGACCAGCTGCTGCGCCAGTCCGGCACCTTTGCCGACCACGAAAAGGTCGTCGATACCGTGATGGACAACAACGCGATTGAAAAAGAGCGTGGCATCACCATCCTGGCCAAGAACTGCGCCGTGAGCTGGAAGGGCACGCACATCAACATCGTGGACACCCCTGGTCACGCGGACTTCGGCGGTGAAGTGGAGCGTGCGCTGTCCATGGTGGACAGCGTGGTGCTGCTGATCGACGCGCAGGAAGGCCCCATGCCCCAGACGCGCTTCGTGACCAAGAAGGCCCTGGCCCTGGGCCTGCGCCCCATCCTCGTGGTGAACAAGGTGGACAAGCCCGGTGCCAACCCCGACAAGGTGGTGAACGCCGCGTTCGACCTGTTCGACAAGCTGGGTGCCACCGACGAGCAGCTGGACTTCCCCGTCGTGTACGCCTCGGGCATCAACGGCTGGTCGTCGCTGGAAGAAGGCGCACCGGGTGAGCAGTGGGGCCCCGACATGTCGGCCCTGTTCGACACCATTCTCAAGCACGTGCCACCGAACTCCGGCAACCCTGACGCCCCCCTGCAGCTGCAGATCTCGGCACTGGATTTCTCCAGCTTCGTGGGCCGCATCGGTGTCGGCCGCATCAGCCAAGGCACGCTCAAGCCCGCACAGGACGTGCTGGTCATGGAAGGGCCCAATGGCAAGACCACCAAGGGCCGTGTGAACCAGGTGCTGACCTTCCAGGGTCTGGACCGCATGCAGACCCCCCTGGCAGGCCCGGGCGACATCGTGCTGATCAACGGCATTGAAGACATCGGCATCGGCGTGACCGTGACCGACCCCGCCAACCCCGCGCCGCTGCCCATGCTGAAGGTGGATGAGCCCACGCTGACCATGAACTTCTGCGTGAACACGTCGCCCCTGGCCGGCCGTGAAGGCAAGTTCGTCACCAGCCGCCAGATCTGGGACCGCCTGCAAAAGGAACTGCAGCACAACGTGGCCTTGCGCGTGAAGGAGACCGACGAAGAAGGCGTGTTCGAAGTGATGGGCCGGGGCGAACTGCACCTGACCATCCTCTTGGAAAACATGCGCCGCGAAGGCTACGAGCTGGCCGTGTCCAAGCCCCGCGTGGTGTTCAAGGACATCGACGGCGTGAAGCACGAGCCGATCGAGCTGGTGACGGCCGACATCGAAGAAGGCCATCAGGGCGGCGTGATGCAAGCCCTGGGCGAGCGCAAGGGCGAACTGGTGAACATGGAGTCCGACGGCCGTGGCCGCGTGCGCCTGGAGTACCGCATCCCGGCCCGTGGCCTGATCGGTTTTACCAACGAATTCCTGAACCTGACGCGCGGTTCGGGCCTCATCAGCAACATCTTCGACAGCTACGAGCCGCACAAGGGCGACATCGGCGGCCGCAAGAACGGTGTGCTGATCTCCATGGATGACGGTGAAATCTTCACCTACGCCCTGGGCAAGCTGGACGATCGTGGCCGCATGTTCGTGAAGGCCAACGACCCCGTGTACGAAGGCATGATCGTCGGCATCCACAGCCGTGACAACGACCTGGTGGTGAACGCCACGCGCACCAAGCAGCTGACCAACTTCCGCGTGTCGGGCAAGGAAGACGCGATCAAGATCACGCCCCCGATCGACCTCACGCTCGAGTACGGTGTGGAGTTCATCGAGGACGACGAACTGGTCGAGATCACGCCCAAGTCCGTGCGCCTGCGCAAGCGCCACCTGACCGAAAACGAGCGCAAGCGCGCTGCCCGTTCCTGATGGATCGGTGGGTCGGTCCATCGATGGATTGATAGACTGACCGTATCCGAAAAGGGCCACTGCAGCGCAGTGGCCTTTTTTCCGTCTGCAATCTTGAGCCCATGTTGAAACTCACACACTCCCGCGCCGTGGTGCTGATGGTGGCCGTGACCCTGATGTGGTCCATCGCCGGTGTGGTCACGCGCCACCTGGAGCACGCGGCGAGCTTTGAGGTGACCTTCTGGCGCAGCTTCTTCACGCTGCTGGCGCTGCTGGTCATCCTGCCCATGCTGCAGGGCCGGGCGGTGTTTGCCTCCATGCGCCATGGCGGGCGCGCGCTGTGGATTTCGGGCGTGTGTTGGAGCGTGATGTTCACGGCGTTCATGGTGGCGCTGGTGCTGATGCCAGTGGCCAACGTGCTGGTGACCATGTCGGTGGGCCCCTTGCTCACGGCGCTGTTCGCGCGCGTGTTCATCGGCCACCACATTGCTCCGCGCACCTGGGCTGCCATTGCGGTGGCAGGGCTGGGCATTGGCTGGATGTACGGTTCGCAAATGGCAGGCCTGCCGTTGCTGGGCACACTGGTGGCCCTGTGCGTGCCGGTGGCGGCAGCGGTCAACTGGACGGTGGTGCAGCACTCGCAGCGCCATGGCCATGCGGTGGACCTGGTGCCGGCGGTGCTGGTGGGGGCGGTGATCTCGGTGGTAGCCACCTTGCCGCTGGCGGTGCCTTTCCAGGCATCTTTTTACGACCTGGGGCTGCTGGCCTTGCTGGGCGTGGTGCAATTGGCGATTCCCTGCGTGCTGGCGGTGCGCTGCGGCAGGGTGCTCAAGGCGCCCGAAATGGCGCTGCTGGGTTTGCTGGAAGTGATTTTCGGCATCCTGCTGGCATGGCTGGGGGCGGGCGAGAAGCCTGCCCCCGCCGTGCTGACTGGCGGCGCACTGGTCATCGGTGCGCTGGTTTTCAATGAACTGTTGGGTTGGAAGGAACAAAAATGACGGAGACGGTTGTGTCTGAAGTGTTGAGCGAAGTGCGTGGCCAGGTGGGCTTCATCACCCTGAATCGTCCACGGGCGCTCAATGCCCTGTCGCTCGGCATGGTGCGTGACCTGATGGGCATCCTGCTGGCATGGCAGAACGATGCGCGGGTGCTGGCGGTGGCCATTCGTGGCAGCAACAAGGAAGGCCCGTTTGGCGCTTTCTGCGCGGGCGGCGATATCCGCTTTCTGCACCAGGCGGGCAGCCAGGGCAACCCGCAGCTCGAAGACTTCTTCACCGAGGAGTACGCCCTCAACCACCTGATCCACAACTACGCCAAGCCCTACATCGCCTTCATGGACGGCATCGTGATGGGCGGCGGCATGGGCATCAGCCAGGGCGCAGCCCTGCGCGTGGTGACCGAGCGCACCAAGATGGCCATGCCCGAAACGGCGATTGGCCTGTTCCCCGACGTGGGGGGCGGCTACTTCCTCAGCCGCTGCCCGGGCCGCGTGGGCGAATGGCTGGCCCTGACGGGCGACACCATCGGTGCCGGTGATGCCATCGACAGTCAACTGGCCGATGGCTGCCTGCCCGCCGACCAGCAGGCAGCCGTGTGGGACGCCCTGGCGACGCAAACCTTTGCCAGCGGCGCCGCCATCAAAGACTATGTTGCTTCAAAATTTATAGCAATTGAGCCAATGCTGTCAGGCGCAAAGGGCCAAATTGACCAATATTTTGCGCTGCCCACCGTGGGTGAGATCGTGTCGGCCCTGGAGTCCGCAGACAGCGACTGGGCGCGTGCCACGGCAGCCACCTTGCGCAAGCGCTCGCCGCTGATGCTGAACGTGGTGCTGGAACAGATCCGCCGCGCGCGCGGCATGGGCCTGGCCGACGACCTGCGCATGGAACGCGACATGGTGCGCCATTGCTTCTACCTGCGCCCCGGCCAGAGCGAAACGGTGGAAGGCATCCGCGCCCTGGCGGTGGACAAGGACCACGCACCGAAGTGGAGCCCCGCGCGCATCGAAGACGTGACGCCCGAGATGGTGGCGCCATTTTTTGCCAGCCCCTGGCCGGCACATTCCCACCCGCTGGCGGCGCTGGCCTGATGGCTTGGTAGCCCTGAGGGGGGCGGTTTCTGAAGCCATCAGAGCCTCTGCTTGCAACAGGGCGGCCAAGCGATGGCGACATGGCTGGGGGCGAGAGATGACGGGCTGACGCTGGCGCGCTCGGCTACAGACCCGCCACGCCGCGCGGGCTACCGGTTGTGGCTTTTCATCGCGCGCTCGACCTCGCGCTTGCCTTCGCGGTCCTTGATGGTGTCGCGTTTGTCGTGCTCGGCCTTGCCCTTGGCCAGCGCGATCTCGCACTTCACGAAACCGTTCTTCCAGTGCAGGTTCAGCGGGACCAGGGTGAAGCCTTTCTGCTCGACCTTGCCGATCAGCCGCTTGATGTCGTCCTTCTTGAGCAGCAGCTTCTTGGTGCGTGCAGACTCGGGGTTCACATGCGTCGAGGCGGTCTTGAGCGGGTGGATCAGGCAGCCCAGCAGGAACAGTTCGCCGTCGCGGATGAGCACATAGCCATCGGTCAGTTGCACCTTGCCTTCGCGCAGCGCCTTCACCTCCCAGCCGTGCAGCACCATGCCCGCCTCGTGGCGCTCTTCAAAAAAATAGTTGTAGGCCGCTTTCTTGTTGTCAGCAATGCGGGACGTGGGATCAGGTTTCTTGGCCATTGGGTTTAGATGCGGCGCAAACGGGGAGATAAAAGGCCTCCCTACAATGTTGTCGTCTCGCGAGCCGCGATTCTAATTTCTCCCCCGCTTGCGTGGCCCCGCGCAAGCAGTGTCTGCATGAAAACCGTTCAAAAGTCCGTCCTCATCTGGTACAGCCCCGAAGAAATGTTTGCCCTGGTCACCGGGGTGGAGCACTACCCGCAGTTCTTGCCTTGGTGCGATCGCTCTGCTGTGCTCGAGCAGACCGAGGACGGCATGACCGCCGAGGTGGGTATTGCGCTTGGCGGTATTCGCCAGACTTTTGTGACGCGCAACACGCACGAGGCTGGGCGCCGCGTGCAGATGCATCTGGTCAAGGGCCCGTTTTCGCGCCTGGACGGAGACTGGCATTTCCACCCCGTGGGTGACGGCCAGCAGCGCGCCTGCAAGGTGGAACTGCTCCTGAACTATGGCTTTGACAGTGCGGCCCTGGCGGCGCTGGTGGGGCCGGTATTTGACCGCATCGCGGGCAGCATGGTGGACGCTTTTGTCAAGCGGGCGGAACAGGTGTATGGCTGATGTGAGTACCGGGGAACCGGGCGAGGCACTCCCCACGATGCAGATCACGGTGGTGGTGTGTGTGGCACCACGCGAGACTCGCGAATGGACGTTGGATCTGCCCCATGGGGCCTCGGTGGCCGATGCCCTGCGAGCCATTGGCGCTGCGCCGTTGCCGTCACCAGCACCGGCGGGGGCTGCAGAAATGACAGAAATGGGTGCACCATTTGTCGGGGTGTGGGGACGGGCTGCGGCACTGGACGCGCCACTGCAGCGCGGAGACCGTGTGGAGGTTTACCGCCCCTTGAAAGTGGACCCCAAGGTGGCGCGCCGGGAGCGTTTCGCGCGCCAGGGCGCGCGCTCCACCGGCCTGTTCGCCCGCCAGCGCCCCGGGGGCAAGTCGGGGTATTGAGACAGAACCTGCTGAGCGATGCGGCTCAGCGCGCGCAGTCCGAGGCGACGATGCCATCGATGCGCTTGGCCTCTGCCGCGCGGGCGGGGCCGTCCAGGAAAATGCGCTCGCCCTGGGCATTGGTCTGGGTGATGGGTTTGCCTGCATCGAACGCGGCTTTTGCGGCACGGGCGCGGGTGCAGTTCTCTGCCTTGGCTTTCGCGATCTTCTCGTCTTCCGCTTTTTTCTTGGCGGCTTCAGCGGCTTCGGCCTGGGCCTTTTTCTCTTCCAGCTCCTTGTCCTTGCCGCTGCCTGCGGCACTCGCAGCTGGCTTGGGGGCCGCTGCGGCTGCAGTGGCAGGCGCCGTTGCTGCGGGCGCATCGCCAGTGGCGGTGGCGGCCGCCGGGGCGGGGACCGGGCGGGCAGGGAGGCTGCCCCCGGGTTGCTTCAGGATGTTTTTTTCCTGGATATCTGCCGGAGGGGGGCGGTCGCTGAAGACCTTGCGCCCGTCCTTGTCGATCCACTGCCACTGCGCTGCCGCGCCCATGGCCCAGGTGCAGGCCACGGCCAGCAGGAGAGTCTTGTGTATTTTCATGCGAACAAGTTTAGCCGTGTGGCCCGCCACCCGCCAGTACAGCGGGATGGACGGCCACTTTGGGTTGCTGTGCTGCGTGGCGGCACCATGGCGCCGCCATGCCGGCGGCGCAGCCCGCCGGGCCGGGTGAGGCTGGAATGGAGTGGGCTGGGGGCGGGGCGAACGGGCGTATCGGCAGTGCGTCATACGCGGCACGGGTACAATCCGTTTTTTGGAGCTTTCTCATGCGCCTTCTTGGAAAAGCGCTCACCTTCGACGATGTGTTGCTGGTGCCAGCGTACTCCCAGGTCCTGCCCAAGGACACGTCCCTCGCGACGAAACTCTCCCGCAACATCCAGCTGAACCTGCCGCTCGTGTCCGCCGCCATGGACACCGTGACCGAGGCGCGTCTGGCCATTGCCATTGCCCAGGAGGGCGGCATTGGTATCGTGCACAAAAACCTCACGGCGCAAGAGCAGGCCGCCCACGTGGCCAAGGTCAAGCGCTACGAATCCGGTGTGTTGCGCGACCCTGTGGTCATCACCCCCGAGCACACGGTGCTGCAGGTGCTGCAGCTGTCCGAGCAACTGGGCATTTCGGGCTTCCCTGTGTGCGACGGCGGCAAGGTGGTCGGCATCGTCACGGGCCGTGACCTGCGCTTCGAGACCCGCTACGACGTCAAGGTCCACCAGATCATGACCCCGCGCGAGAAGCTCATCACGGTCAACGAAAAAGAGGGCACCACGCCTGCACAGGCCAAGGCGCTGCTCAACAAGCACAAGCTCGAACGCATCCTGGTCGTGAACGACGCCTTTGAACTCAAGGGGCTGATCACGGTGAAGGACATCACCAAACAAACCAGCTTTCCCAATGCGGCGCGCGACGCTGCAGGCCGCCTGCGTGTGGGCGCTGCCGTGGGCGTGGGCGAGGGCACCGAGGAACGCGTCGAAGCCCTGGTCAAGGCCGGTGTGGACGCCATCGTGGTGGACACCGCCCACGGCCACAGCAAGGGCGTGATCGACCGCGTGCGCTGGGTCAAGCAGAACTACCCGCAGATCGATGTGATCGGCGGCAACATCGCCACCGGCGCGGCGGCGCTGGCGCTGGTTGAGGCCGGTGCGGATGCAGTCAAGGTTGGTATCGGCCCTGGCTCCATCTGCACCACCCGCATCGTGGCGGGTGTGGGTGTACCCCAGATCATGGCCATCGACAACGTGGCCACTGCGCTCAAGGGCACGGGCGTGCCGCTGATTGCAGACGGTGGTATCCGCTACAGCGGCGACATCGCCAAGGCCCTGGCTGCTGGCGCGGGCACCGTGATGATGGGCGGCATGTTTGCGGGCACTGAAGAAGCACCTGGCGAAGTCATCCTGTTCCAGGGCCGCAGCTACAAGAGCTACCGCGGCATGGGCTCCATCGGCGCCATGCAGCAGGGCAGTGCGGACCGCTACTTCCAGGAGTCGAGCACGGGCAACCCCAATGCCGACAAGCTCGTGCCCGAAGGCATCGAAGGCCGCGTGCCCTACAAGGGCTCCATGGTCAGCATCGTCTACCAGATGGCGGGCGGCGTGCGTGCCTCGATGGGCTACTGCGGTTGCGCGACCATCGAAGAGATGAACAACAAGGCCGAGTTCGTCGAGATCACCACCGCCGGTATCCGCGAAAGCCATGTGCATGACGTACAGATCACCAAGGAAGCGCCGAACTACCGCGCTGACTGATCGTTGTTGATCCAGTCTGGCCTGATTGATTAAATCTGGCCAGAATGATATAGTCTGGTCTGAATTCATTATTCAGGCCAGACTTTTCTTTTTTAGGGTCCGCGTTTCCATGCAGTCCGTCGGTATCTACGAAGCTAAGAGCCGCTTCTCTGCCTTGATCGAGTTGGTCGAGCAGGGTGAAGAAGTGCGCATCACCCGCCATGGCAAGGAGGTGGTGCGCATGCTGCCCGTGCGCCGTCGCCCCGTGATCACCGACGAGCAGATCGCCCGCGAGCTGGGCCAGATCGATGCGCTGCATGCCACGGTGCGCCCCGCAGTCGGGGCGAACTCCCCCGATACTTTGCGCCCCGCAGGCGAAGCGCCGGATGCTTTGCGCCGCAAAGGCCGGAGCGCTGCATGACCGCCTTCGTCCTCGATGCCTCCGTCACCGCCGCCTGGCTGCTGCCCGACACAGCCAGCGAACACACCCGCCGCCTGTACACCCTGATCCGCCGCGACGAGGTTGAGCCGCAGGCGCCCAACCTCTGGCAGTGGGAATGCAGCAACCTCATCTCCAGCGGCGTGCATAGCGGCCGCATCCCATCCGCATCGGTTGAAGGCCTGTGGGGCGTGCTCGAAGCGATTCGCCACCGTGTGGAGCTGCACGACCTGGCCCCCGCACAGCACAAGGCCGTGATGGACGTGGCGCTCGACACCGGCCTGCCTACCTTTGATGCTGCCTACCTGTGGCTGGCGCGCTCGCTGCGCTTGCCGCTGGCCACTTTCGACCCCCAGCAGATCGCTGCCGCCCAGCGCAGCGGCGTCCCGCTTCTTGATCTCTCCAGCCTCTGACGGACCACCACCATGCAACACCAGAAAATCCTCATCCTCGATTTCGGCTCGCAAGTCACCCAGCTCATCGCCCGCCGTGTGCGCGAGGCCCATGTGTATTGCGAAGTGCACCCCTGCGACGTGACCGACGAGTGGATCCGTGACTACGCCAAGGACGGCTCGCTCAAGGGCGTGATCCTGTCGGGCAGCCACGCCAGCGTGTACGAGGTGGATGACAAGGCACCCAATGCGGTGTTTGAACTCGGCATCCCCGTGCTGGGCATCTGCTACGGCATGCAGACCATGGCCCAGCAACTGGGCGGCAAGGTCGAGGGCTCCAACACCCGCGAATTTGGCTACGCCGAAGTGCGCGCCCATGGCCACACCGAGCTGCTCAAGGGCATCGAAGACTTCGCCACGCCCGAAGGCCACGGCATGCTCAAGGTGTGGATGAGCCACGGCGACAAGGTCACGGCGCTGCCCCCGGGCTTCAAAGTGATGTGCTCCACACCGTCGTGCCCCATTGCTGGCATGGCCGACGAAAGCCGCCACTACTACGCCGTGCAGTTCCACCCCGAAGTCACGCACACCGTGCAGGGCCGCGCCTTGCTGGAGCGTTTTGTGCTGGGCATCTGCGGCACCCGTGCCGACTGGGTCATGGGCGACTACATCGAAGAAGCCGTGCAGAAAATCCGCGAACAGGTGGGCGATGAGGAAGTGATCCTCGGCCTGTCGGGTGGTGTGGATTCGTCCGTCGCGGCAGCGCTCATCCACCGCGCCATTGGCGACCAGCTCACCTGCGTGTTTGTGGACCATGGCTTGCTGCGCCTTCATGAGGGCGACATGGTCATGGACATGTTCGAAGGCAAGCTGCACGCCAAGGTCATCCGCGTGGACGCCAGCGACCTGTTCCTGGGCAAGCTGGCGGGGGTGAGCGAGCCCGAGCAAAAGCGCAAGATCATCGGTGGCCTGTTTGTGGACGTGTTCAAGGCCGAGGCTGCCAAGCTCAAGGCGGGCACCGGCGGCCACAAGGGCGCCACCTTCCTGGCCCAGGGCACGATCTACCCTGACGTGATCGAATCCGGCGGCGCCAAGAGCAAGAAGGCCGTCACCATCAAGAGCCACCACAACGTGGGCGGCCTGCCCGAGCAGCTGGGCCTGAAGCTGCTGGAACCTCTGCGCGATCTGTTCAAGGACGAAGTGCGCGAACTGGGCGTGGCCTTGGGCCTGCCGCCCGACATGGTCTACCGCCACCCCTTCCCCGGCCCCGGCCTGGGCGTGCGCATTCTGGGCGAGGTGAAGAAGGAGTACGCCGACCTGCTGCGCCGTGCCGACGCGATCTTTATCGAAGAGCTGCGCAACTTCCGCGACGAAGCCACGCAAAAGACTTGGTACGACCTCACCAGCCAGGCCTTCACCGTGTTCCTCCCCGTCAAGAGCGTGGGCGTGATGGGCGATGGCCGCACGTATGACTACGTGGTGGCACTGCGCGCCGTGCAGACCAGCGACTTCATGACCGCCGACTGGGCCGAGCTGCCCTACGCGCTGCTCAAGAAGGTGTCAGGCCGCATCATCAATGAAGTGCGTGGCATCAACCGCGTGACGTACGACGTGAGCAGCAAGCCGCCAGCGACGATTGAGTGGGAGTGAGTGGGGTGTAAATCAAAATACTGGTTATTTAAACAGTATTGGCGCACAATGCGACGGATCTTCCGGAGCTTTGTGTGCCATGTCCCAGCTTCACGATCTCTACTATTTTCTTTCCCCTACGCCTCTTGCCGCCGAGATGGCCAAGAGGTTACTGCAGCGCCCCCAAGGACCCTGTGGGGCGGGCAGAGGCGAGCCAATGTCCTTGGATCGGCTGCACATCACGCTCCATTACCTGGGGCGCTTTCTGAACAGCATCCCCCAAGAGGTAATCGACTTGGCGGTGGCAGCGGGTAGCGCCATGGACTACGAACCGTTTGGGGTCCGCCTCGAGGTGCTGCAGTCCCGAGGCGGAGTTGAAGGGGGGACATTTGGTACCGTCGAGTTGGCGCCGCAAGCGGGCGCTGCGCGTGACTTGCGAGGGTTTCAGCACGCGCTTGGCAACACGATGCGCCGCATGGGGTTTGCAGAAGCCCGAATCCGCAGCCGTTTCCGCCCGCACATGACTTTGCACTACAAGCACGAAGGCATTGACCGAATGGTGGTCGCTCCCGTGGCGTGGACCGTGACGCAGTTTGCCTTGGTAGACAGCCTCTACGGCCTGGGCAGGCATGATGTGCTCGCGCGCTGGTCCTTGCAGGCACGGCAGCAGGCCTTTCTTGATTGGTGATGTTGCGAAGCATGTGGATGCCCATGCGCACTCGCAGTCCGGCATCGTCGTCCGAAAGCTTCCTCGGCTACCTTCCCCTGAAGCCATTCGACTTCTCGTTTCTTCATGACAACACTTCACGATTTCTGGCCCTATTGTGGTTTCCAAACACTGGAGCACGATGTCCGTGGCTGGCTGGCTCCCTCCGATGGATACCTGCGTTGGCTGCTGGCCCGACCAGAGCTGGCGCTGGTGCCGGAGTCGTGCGCTGCTGAGATCGCACTGCATGAATCGCTCAAGGTGTCGCCCGCGCGGGTGATTGCCTCTGCGGAGCTGGCTGCTTTGCAGGACGCGGACGCCCGCGAAAACTACACCGTATTCCTCCGCTTTCGCGATGGCCTGCTGGCCGCGGGCACGCTGGAGGCGTACTACTTGCAACTCATGCGCAGTGGAGCGGTGAATGTGCCCGCCGTATTCATCGACGCCGTGGTGCAGGCCCTGCTACGCAATGTGCTGGATGACTGCAATGACGCTTTCGAGGCCCGCGCTGCCGAGATGCTGTTTCGGCCGCAGCGCATTACTTTGCAAGACGGGCAAATGCTGGCAGGCGACCGGGCGACGCTGGACATGCTCAACGAGACAGCGGGCCTCGGCGAGGTGGGGCGACTGCTGCTGCAAAGCGGCGCACTGCAGCCCACGGCGCAGGTCGAGGTGCTGTCGGCCGACAACGCGGCGCTATATTGGCAGGAGAGCGACCGCCACCACTTTCTGCTCGACCTGACCCACGAGCTGACACAGGACCTGAGCCATGGCCTGACCTTCAAGATGACCCGCGCCCGATCGGGTCTGAAGGCGCTGGCCCGCGTGCTGGAGCGTTGGGTGGCCCATCTGCTGGGCGTGCAGGTGCAGATCGAGCCTGTGCACCAGGTTACCGACAGGGCCTGGCGCTGGCACATCGGGCTGGACGTGGAGTCCACGGCCATCCTCAACGACCTCTACCAGGACCGCCCCGTGGTGGCCGAGCGCATGCAGCGCCTGGTGAGCCTGTTCACACTGACCTTTGCCAACCCGGCGGAGATGCGCGCAGACGTGGCTAGCAAGCCGGTGTACCTAGGGTTGGCCACCAATGCCGAGGGCGTGGTGCGCATCAAGCCGCAAAACTTGCTGCTGAACTTGCCGCTCGCATTGCAGACTTGATTTGCTATAAATTATATAGCATTAAGTGCTTTGCTAGCGCGCGGTAACGGCCAATTTTGCTTGGATTTTTGACCGCCCGATGTGCTGCGTGGCATCGCGTGTTTATCCAATCGTCATCAGACTCGCATTGCCCCCTGCCGCTGCCGTGTTCACGCTCAGGGCGCGTTCGATGAGCAGGCGCTCCAGCGGGATGTCCGATGCACCGGGCTGCAGCGCAGTCACGCCCACGATGGGCCCGGGGCGGCGGGCGAGGGTGGTGCACACCGCCTGCAGCGAGTGGGCGTCGCCATGGTGCAGCACGGCGTCCAATGCCATGGAGCCATCGCTCAGCGCGTTGTCTTGCAGCGTGACCTGGGCCTGCACGTGCGTGGGTAGCTTCGCGCGCAGCCCTGCATGGGCGTGGGGCCACAGGGCGGTGCCACCGCTGGCGAGTACCGCGGCCGTCTGCACCAGCAGGTCGTCCGCCCCCTGCGCCAAGCACAGCACACGGGCGCGGGGTGCCAGGGTGTAGACATTTCGCTCGCCCGTGGGGCCGGGCAGGGTGCGGGCGGTGCCGCTCTGCGTTTCTTGCGCAAAACGCTGGCAGTGGCCTGCCAAGGCCAAATTGCCCTGGTTGTGCGCCCATTGCTGCAAGGAGCCCAGCGGGGCCAGCTGACGTTCGCGCCGCTCGGTGTCGGGTGGGCTGGTGCGGTCGGCCTCGGCAAAGGTGCGCGGCAGCGTATCGGCCGGGCGCTGCGACAGAAGGCGCAGCAGGTACAACGGCCCGCCAGCCTTGGGCCCCGTGCCCGACAGGCCTTCGCCGCCAAACGGCTGCACGCCCACCACGGCGCCCACCATGTTGCGGTTGACGTACACGTTGCCGGCATGGGCGCGGTTGACCACGCGGGCAATGGTTTCGTCGATGCGGGTGTGCACGCCCTGCGTCAGGCCGTAGCCGGTGGCGTTGATCTGGTCCAGCAGCTGGTCCAGGTCGTTGCGGGCATAGCGCACCAGGTGCAGCACGGGGCCGAAGACTTCGCGCTGCAGCTCGCCGATGTGGTTCAGTTCGATCAGGGTAGGGGGCACAAAGGTGCCCGGTGCGCTGACTGCAGAAACGTGATTCGGGTGCTGGAACACGCGGTGGCCTTGGGCCTTGAATTTGTCGATGTGCTGGGCGATGCCTGCCTGTGCCTCGGCATCAATGACGGGGCCCACGTCCACACGCAACTCGGCGGGGTTGCCGACGCGCAGTTCGCCCATGGCGCCTTGCAGCATCTCGACCACGCGGTCGGCGGCTTCTTCCTGCACGCACAGCACACGCAGCGCGGAGCAGCGCTGGCCTGCGCTGTCAAAGGCGGACGACACGGCGTCGCCCACCACCTGTTCCACCAAGGCGGATGAGTCCACGATCATCGCGTTCTGCCCGCCGGTCTCTGCGATCAGCGGGATGGGGCGGCCTGCGGCGTCCAGGCGACCTGCCACGGTGCGCTGCAGAATGCGTGCGACTTCGGTGGAGCCGGTGAACATCACGCCCATCACGCGCGCGTCGCCGATCAGGCGTGCGCCCACGGTTTCGCCCTGGCCCGGCAGCAGTTGCACTACAGCGCGGGGTACACCCGCTTGCCACAACAGGCGCACAGCCTCGGCGGCGATCAGTGGGGTTTGCTCGGCGGGCTTGGCCAGCACCGGGTTGCCTGCGGCCAGTGCGGCAGCGACCTGGCCCATGAAGATGGCGAGCGGGAAGTTCCAGGGGCTGATGCAGGCCACCGGGCCCAGCGGGATGTGGGTGGTGTTGTCGAAGGTGCTTTGCACCTGGGCGGCGTAGTAGCGCAGGAAGTCCACGGCTTCGCGCACTTCGGCCACGGCGTTGCTGGCGCTCTTGCCCGCCTCGCGCATCAGCAGGCCCAGCAGGGGCTGCATGCGCTCTTCCAACAGGTCGGCGGTGCGCAGCAGGGCTGCGGCGCGCTCGGCGGGTGGCGTGGCGGCCCAGGGGGCTGCAGCGGCCTGGGCGTGGGCCAGGGCCTGGTCCACGTCTGCGGTGGTGGCTTCTTGCACCTGGCCCACCACGTCGTTGTGGTTGGCGGGGTTGCGCACGGGCTGGGTGGTGCCTGTGGGCACATCAGCGGCGAGAAGGGGGGCCGCCGTCCAGGTGTGGGTGGCGGTGGCTTGCAGCGTGGCAGCCAGTTCGGTCAGCGTGTTTTCGTTCGACAGGTCCAGCCCGCGCGAGTTGGTGCGGTGCGCGCCATACAGGCACTGGGGCGTGGCAATGCGGGGGTGGGGCAGGCC